>NZ_OX461108.1:0-3223 GCF_949794035.1 Serratia proteamaculans | reverse complement strand
GTACTGGAAAAGGGTGCTGATGATGATCGTTAAGTTTCATCCTCGGGGGCGCGGCGGCGGCGGCGGGCCGGTCGATTATCTGCTGGGTAAAGATCGCCAGCGCGACGGCGCCAGCGTTCTGCAGGGGAAGCCGGATGAAGTCCGGGAGCTTATCGACGCCTCGCCCTACGCCAAAAAGTACACTTCCGGCGTTCTGTCTTTTGCCGAACAGGATTTACCGCCCGGCCAGCGCGAAAAGCTGATGGCGAGTTTCGAGCGGGTTCTGATGCCCGGACTCGATAAAGACCAGTACAGCGTGCTGTGGGTTGAGCACCGGGACAAGGGGCGGCTGGAGCTGAACTTCCTGATCCCGAACACGGAGCTTCTGACCGGCAAGCGGCTACAGCCGTATTACGACCGCGCCGACCGTCCGCGCATCGATGCCTGGCAGACCATAGTGAACGGCAGGCTGGGGCTGCATGACCCGAACGCGCCGGAGAACCGGCGGGTGCTGGTCTCGCCTTCCGCGCTGCCGGAAGCGAAGCAGGAAGCCGCCCAGGCGATTACGAGCGGCCTGCTTGCCCTTGCCTCATCCGGGGAGCTGAAAACGCGTCAGGACGTCACTGAGGCGCTGGAAAGCGCAGGTTTTGAGGTGGTGCGCACCACAAAAAGCAGCATCAGCATTGCCGACCCGGACGGGGGGCGAAACATCCGACTGAAGGGAGCCATCTATGAACAGTCTTTTAACGCTGGCGAAGGACTTAGAGCAGAAATCGAAAGCGCAGCAGCAGACTACCGGCGAGATGCTGAAAGCCGCATTCAGCGAGCACGAGAAGTCTGTCAGAGCGGAACTGAGCGAAAGCGAGAAGAGAATCAGCGCCGCCATCCTCGACCACGACCGGAAGCTGTCCTCAGCCATGAGCCAGCGCACGAAAGGGATGCTGCGCATGGTCAGCCAGACGTGGCTGACCATCGTTCTGGTCTCCGCGCTGCTGATAGCGTCGAGCGCGGGCATTCTGTGGTGGCAGGGGCAGCAGATACTCGAGAACTATACGACCATCCGGGAGCAGAAGAGCACGCAGGCCATGCTGTCAGAGAGGAACAGCGGCGTACAGCTCTCGACCTGCGGCGAGCAGAGACGCCGCTGCGTGAGGGTGAACCCGGAAGCGGGACAGTTCGGAGAGGACTCGAGCTGGATGATACTGGCGGGGAAATAGCACATGACGGAGCTGGAAAAACAGTTGCTGAGCGCATTAGAGCAGCTACAGCAGGACTACTCGAAAAGGCTGGACGAGTGGGAGAACGCCTTCGCGGAATGGCGGACGATGTCTGGTCTTATTCAACGGGAGAACGCGGCGCTGAACGAGCGCGTCACGGTCTTGAGCAGGCAGGTGCAGAGTTTGAGCGAGCAGCTGCGCCGGTTGTCGAAAGGCTGAACGCGATAGAAACTCACCGGCAGCAGGAGCGGGCGGTGCAGCACCAGAAAGCGCTGGAGCTGGAACGATCGCAGTGGCAGCATCATGGTCCTTCGCTATGATAAGCCGGGTTCTATTAATTAGTTGTTATGTAAAGATATTTAAATTTTTCAACATGAGGTATTTTTATGAATACATATATTTTCCTGGGAGGGGCTATTGTGGCTGAAGTCATAGGCACCACCTTTATGAAATATTCAGAAGGATTTACACGCCTGTGGCCGTCTGTAGGAACTGCAATAAGTTATTGCGCTGCCTTTTATCTGCTTTCCCAAACATTGGAAAATATACCTACCGGTATTGCTTACGCAATTTGGTCTGGTGCGGGAATTGTACTAATAAGCCTAGCTGGTTGGTTGGTTAGCGGTCAAAAACTTGATTGGCCCGCAATTGCAGGAATGTTCCTTATTTGCGTTGGAGTTTTGGTTATTAATATTTTTTCAAAATCTTCTGCGCATTAACTTTTTACCGAAGCATATTGGCCAAAGCAAAAGGATTTCCTTGAGATCCTTTCTTTCTGCGCGTAATCTTTTTCCCTGTAAACAAAAAAACCACCGCTACCAACGGTGGTTCGTTTGCCGGAATTCAGAGCTACCAACTCTTTGTTCCGATGGTAACTGGCTTTCACGGAGCGCAGATACCTAAACTGTCCTTTCAGTGTAGCCGCACTCAGGCTTTCACTTCAAGAACTCTGTAGGCATTCTCTACAATCTCTGCTCCGTGAACCCAGTTACCAATGGCTACCGCCACTGGCGATTTGTCGTGTCTTTCCGGGTTGGACTCAAGTTGATAGTTACCGGAACGGGCGTGGTAGTCGGACTGAACGGGGGGTTCGTGCATACAGTCCATCCTGGAGCGAACTGCCTACCCGGAACCGAGTTTCAGGCGTGGAATGAGAAACCGCGGCCATAACAGCGGAATGACACCGGTAAACCGAAAGGCAGGAATGCGGGGGAGCACGAGGGAGCCACCAGGGGGAAACGCCTGGTATCTTTAAGCCGCATCGGGTTTCGCCACCGCTGATTTGAGCGTCATTTTCGTGATACTCGTCAGGGGGGCGGAGCCTATGGAAAAACGGCAACTCCGCATCCTTTTCTTGGCCTTTCCTGCTTCGAGCGGCATTTGCTTATCCCGTAATCTGTGAGCTGGTAACGCCCGCCGCAGTCTCACGGCAGGAGCGTAGCGACCGAGTGAGCGAGGAGGCGTCATTTCATCACCACCTGCATTTTGCACTTACGCCCGGCAGCCGCATTTTTCCCCTGTCACATGAAGCACTTTCATAAATTACCACTCCGTCATAACATGTTTAGCCAGTATACACTCCGCTAGCGCTACGTGACTGGTTCAGGGCTGCGCCCCGAAACCCGCTAAAACCACTGCCGCGTCTGCGGCTTGTCCAACACCGTGCCGACCGGGAAAAGATTTCCCGTCCGTCCCGGCGTTATCAGGAGGCCGGATTGGCAGACAAACGCAGCAAAATGCTCACCATGTGGGTGACTGAGGACGAGCACCGGCGTCTGCTGGAGCGCTGCGAGGGTAAGCAACTCGCGGCCTGGATGCGGCAGACGTGCCTGGACGAGAAGCCCGCACGCGCCGGCAAACTTCCGTCGATCTCGCCGGCGCTGCTTCGTCAGCTTGCCGGCATGGGGAACAACCTTAACCAGATTGCCCGCCAGGTTAACGCCGGTGGTGGAAGCGGACACGACCGCGTGCAGATTGTCGCCGCGCTGATGGCCATCGATGCCGGACTCGAGCGGTTGCGGCATGCC
>NZ_OX461107.1:0-5746 GCF_949794035.1 Serratia proteamaculans | reverse complement strand
TCACCGAGATTGCGGTCAAGGCTGTTTAACACCGCAAGCAGGGAAACGCGCTCAGTGGGGTTCAGTCCGTCGAGCTGGTTAAGGCGGCGGGCAATCTGATTGAGGTTGTTGCCTATCCCGCTGACCTGTCGCAGCAGTTCGGGCGCCACGTCAGGCAGACGGCGCTTTCTGGCGGTGTGTTCTCCCAGACCGAGCTGGCGCAGCCATTCGGCAAGATGGGTACGGTCACACCGGTCTATCAGACGCTGATGCTCTGAGTCGGTCAGGCGGATTTTGATCTCTCTCGTGCGCTTTTCCATTCTCACTCCGCTGAGAAATATTCGCACCCAAAGTGCGAAAGTTTCGCAGTGGATGCCCGGGGTTTCGGGGGGCGGCGAGCCCCCTGAACCAGTCACAGACGGCACCTCGTAGAGGGGACGCTGTGTGTACTGGCTTAAAGTGCGGTAGAGTATGTCAGATTCTGTGGTTGCTGCCAAAGCAAACCACCCTCCCAGCAAAGGGCTGTTATCTGATATAGGCTTGTTTCAGTGCAAACATTTTTCAGCTATTATTCGGTAAAAATAAAACAATTAGCCATGGCAGGTATCTATGCACGCAGTTCATATGTCTTCTTTCAGAGTGTTGCTAAAAGCAAGGTCTCGAAAGTCCTTTAAGCTTGGTGAGTTGAACAACGACCAAAATATAAAGGCCTATGAAATAGTAAAAGGTATTATTAATCGCAACACAAACATCCCTCTTGAAGATACCGATACTAAACTAATAGTTTCCATAATTCCTGGAAGCCTTACTTTTGACGATAACAAGAGAATTATATACGGGTATGTTAATGCCGGTCGTTATGGTGAGAACTACACCGTAAGACAAAAGCAACTATCTTCTACAAATCATAAAAAAGTAAATCATGATGAAGTTACTGAGAAAAGAAGATATATATTTATGTATTTCCCAGATAGTTTAGATACTGGGATAATCGCATTCCATGATACATCTAGATTAAACGCAAGGACTCCTATAAAAAGGATAATTGAAAATGGATTCATGGCAAACACTCCTCCATTAGAGGCGCGTGTTCGATCATTATTACATGAGCAAATCCCTCAGGCAGTAAAAGACTCACCTGTAACAGAAATTAAAGCTGTTGGATATAAAGTAAGTAAAGACACTGCCGACGCCATGCGCTTAATAGGGAATAGGACAACAGCCGAGTTTGTTGTAAAGAATAAAGGCTACTCAATGGGTCTTGTATCAGACTACCTAGATAAAAGTAAATCACAAAATAAACTGATAGAACTGTTAGAACCAAACAGTGACAAGTTGAAAATAACAGTCCAAGTAAATGGAAAAGACAAGATTTATGAACTTAGGAACATAATAGCAAAGGGCGTGTCTATCACTTTAGATGATGCAAGTCTTAACATAGACCCTCTAACGAACGAACCTAACGAGCAAGACTTGCATAATGCTGTAAAAGAAGAAATAAATGACTTCCTTTCAGACATTTACGGGCAAGGGTACGCAATATGAATAAAATAAACATTTACTGGTTGATTGCAAACCACATATCTAGTTTAAAGGGTGATGATTCTAATCCATTGCCCAAGGCAGATTTATGGCTTCATTTTATATCACCTTTGATAATATCAGCTTTAATCTGTTATTTTTTTAAAGTCATGCCATCTTCGGTAGTTGGTATTATGGTTAACTTTGGCTCAATTACAACCGCATTATTAATGAGTGCTGTTGTAATGGTTTATGACCAGAAAAGCAAAATTATCGAAAAGGAAGAAAAAGAAACTGTAGCCGATAAAAAAACAACCTATAAGAAAAATATAGCTCTCTACAAAGAGCTATGCCAAAACATTTGCTTCGCAATACTTACATCAATAATCATTGTTATACTTTCTGCTGTTCTTTCATTTTACGACATTAAAATAACATCAGGAATTTCTTACTATGTTTTTCTTGTCGCCTCTTTCTTTTGCTATGCCTTATTTATATCAACAATGATAACATTCCTAATGATCTTAAAGAGATTCAGCATAATACTGGATAACTAAATTTTAGTTGGCTTTCTTTTTTTGATAAAAGAAAGCTCTCCTACTGATACCAAGGTTTACCCATGGACTTTCACTCTCTTGCGAAGACAGGCTTTTTTTCCTTCCTCCACCTGAACTTATCTTTCCTCCGACCCTACCTCTAACAGACTGAATTTCAGAGCTATGAGTTCGTTTTACATAATCATCAAAGCTTTCTTTGGAGAAATGGTGCACAGTCCATTTAGCGATGCTTTTAGCTATTCCCATCACTTCACCATCGTCAAGAGGAGTTGGAAATTGCAAATTGTAAGCTCTGCCACGCTCGTAGCAGGCTTGTAGCCACTGTTCATACTCCGGCCAGCCCTGACGTATCGCGCGGTAAGCCCACTTGCGGGTTTTATCGAACAGGGTGCAGTTACGGCCTAAGCCATAGTCGGCTACGATTTCTTTGTCGTTCGCGGCGTTTAGATCGAGCGAGTCGGCCAGCCAATCCAACGTGTAGAGTTCTGGCTGCCAGACAGCAATTTTCCAGTACCCGTGGTTCGGATTCTTGCAAATTAACCCCGAATAACCCACGTCAGCGTCCAGTTTTTTACGTAGCGCATTCTCTACGGCAGCGGCGTACTTCAGCGGCTTCATTTTTCCGTCGGGTGCGGTGCGAATCGAGGTTTCCAGCGCATAAAGCAGGTGAGCATGACCATTTTCGGGGTTGGTGATGGTCATCGTAGGCGCGGGCGCATTGCGATCGCTCCAGTCGATGGCTGCACCGATACGGTCAACGTCAAAACCTAGCCAGAACATGGCGTGAGGCTGGTTGAACTGAATGTATTTCGCCAAGATTGCGCGCTCTTTTCCCGCGATGCGTACACCAAAATGCAGATCGTCCGAAAAATACGGTTTGTTAGGTAAGCGGTCGTTGAACAGGTCGAGAGCCGAGTTAGTCACTCACGCCTGAGCTTATGGCGGGCTGTTGTCTTGCACTGTGCATGTGCTAATATCCTTCTTAGGTTTTATGCCTAGCCCTGACTTCATATTCCCTTCCGCCAAGTTGAGATATGAATTCGGGGCTTTGTTTTTTCTGCCGTTAAAGTTACACGCGAACGGCGGCTCCTGTCGAATCCTTCCGTCATAAAGCCTTAATGTGAGGCAAGTTCCTGAAAGAATTTAGGGTTGGCCTGTATGGTCGCCAGCACCTTCGCCGCCAATCCTGTCGGATTACGTCTGCCGGTTTCCCAGCTTTTGATAGTATCGAGGCTGGTGCCAAGCACCTTAGCCATTTCATCCTGCGTCACGTTCAGCTGGGCGCGGAGTGCCTTCACGTCAGCCAGTTCGTAGCGTGTCACACGGGCAGGCGCTTTAACGCCTTTTTTGATCTCGACGGCTTCTTCGAGTGACGCTTTCAGTTCGTCAAAAAAACTCATGCTACACCTCATCTTTCAGTAATTTCGTCAGCTTTTTCAGGTCGGATTTTTCGGCGTCCGTTAGGCTGTCTTTGGTGCTTTTCGGGTAGGCCATCACCAGATAGATAATCTCGTCGGTGGCCAGAAAGTAAATCACCCGCGCACTGCCGCTTTTCCCCTGTACGCCGGTCGCCATTCTGATTTTTCGCAGCCCGCCGGTTTGCCTGATGAGATCGCCTTTGTCCGGTGATTCAATCAGCACTTTCTGGAGATCTTTGAGCTCGTCATCCGTGGCGATTTGCTTTATCTGACGGGTAAACATCGGCGTTTCGATAAACTCTATCGCATGGCTCACTGTGTCATTTCCTTTGAAATACCAGAGTACATTGTACACTATGATGGTATCGTGTCTATGTGTGAAATCCTGCATGACCACCGATATCTATCAGATTGCTGCTAAATTCGAGCACTTGGTTTCACGAAGTGAGACCATTCACCTGATAAACGGGTTTCGGTGTTGACTCTGTTTTCTGTGTGGGAAAGGATTATGGTTCTCTTCGTTCATTTTGAGGTGTTTTATGGCTGGAAAAATTAAGTTGCCGCACACATGTCCTAAGTGCAAAACCGCAAAGGCGGATACTGAAGCTGAGTTGAAGGAAATCTTTGGATATAGATTAAAGGATAATGGAGTTACTAATCAGAGTCAGTGCAAGAAGTGTCGATAACCCCTCCTGATTTGGTGGCATTTTCGCTCAAATTAACGCGTCAGACCATGATAGCGGGTCTGCTGCTTTTCCAATTTCAGCTGGTGTTCGTGCTGTTTTACGAGCGCATTAACCGGCTGAGATTGTCGCTCAAGCTCTCGACCTGACCGCGCAAGCTGTTCACCTGATTGCTCAAGTGCTGACACACCCTGTCGCTGCGGTTCAGTGCCTGTGAGGTAGTCTCGAACATGTGCTGCAAACTGCTGTAGCTTTCCTGCCACGCCTGATGCTGTTGTTCGTAGCTGGCCTGTAAGCTCTCTAAGGCGCTCAGAAGCTGTTTTTCCATTTCGGTCATGGTTTTCTGTGTCCTGTGGGTCAAAATCGTTCATGGGCGTTTCTGTGCGTTCTGGCGGGGTTATTTCGCGGTGTACTTCACCACCGTGTTGCCCGCCGTCGAAGTGTAGGTTTCCACGCCGTGTGCTTTCACCGGCAGCACCACCAGATAACCGTTCTTCTGGCTGTCGTCGCTGTAGATCGTCACCCCCGCGCCGCTTTTCGCTTTCAGGCTCGCCAGCAGCTGGCTGTAGCCGTCGATGTCGCTCAGACGTGAGCTGATGATCTGCCCCTGAAACCAGATTATCCCGCTCAGGATGCCAATCAGGAGCGCGGCGCAGACCACTATCCAGATCAGCGCGGTGGTCGCGGTGGCTCTGATCATACCCGTCAGCCTGCCGTTCTGCTCGCGGATAGCGTTGCTGATGCTCTGCGAGCTTGATTGCAGTTCCGCGCTGATAGACGTTTCCAGCCTCACGAACTCGCGCTTCACGCTCTGCTCGGTATCCTGCGCTTGCTGCTTCGATTTCTCCTCGAAGCCCTTCGCCAAATTTAAAATCTCGCTCATAAATCATTCCTTTCAGCCGGATGTTTCTGCCGCCGGACGGGTCGGCAATACTGATGCTGCTTCTGGTTTCACGCGCCACGGTGAGCCCAATGCTTTCGAGCTGATTCACCACGTCCTGCCGGCTGCGTATAGCGCCCTGTGCCATCAGGTTCATCAGACCTGCGGTCAGCTTTTCCGCTGCCTGCTGTTTGTCTCGCGGCAGATCGCTGGCCTGCGTCAGCGGGCGGCGATAGGCGGGGTCATTCGGGTCGCGCAGTCCGAGCCGGTCGTTGGTCAGCGTCTGCCAGGCGTTTACCCTCGGACGGTCTGCGCGGTCAAAGTAGGGTTGCAGCCGTTTCCCGCTCTGCAATTCGATGTTCGGGATCACGAAGTTCAGCTCGAGGCGGCCTTTGTCCTGATGCTCAACCCACAGACAGGCGTACTGGTCTTTGTCGAGACCGGTCATCAGTGTCTGTTCCCATTCGTCCATCAGACGCGCCTTTTCAGACTCGGCAATGTCAGCCTCCTGAAAGGAAAGCACGCCGGAGGTGTAGGCGCGGGCAAAGTCACAGCCGTCAATCAGTTCGCGGGTGCGTTCGGCATCTCCCCGCAGCACGCGGGCGTCACTACGCTGGCGATCTTTGCCCAGCAGATAATCAACGGGACCGCTGCCAGAACCGGCACCCCGTGAATGAATTTTAACGATCACGGTGTTGCTCCAGCAGT
>NZ_OX461106.1:0-108855 GCF_949794035.1 Serratia proteamaculans | reverse complement strand
ACCCGCCAGCACTTATGGCGGTGTGGGGGGGTTGTGTTAGGTTACGCATTTGCTATAATCCTTTTCAGGCGCCGCGCCTGCTTTCGACCCCCTGAATATCCTTCGTTCCGCCAAGTTCGAGTTGGGATTTCAGGGGGTTTTTGCATTCAGGGTGTGGCTTTTGCCCCTATCACCCTTTCCCTAGACGCTATTACCGGGAACGTCCCACCCGTATGAATACTTGTAAACGCAGGTAAATTACCACGTAGTGAAGCAACGATCAATTCCCCCACCAAAAGATCCCGCAAAGAACATATCTAATTTACCTAATCAATTCATAGAGATATTGAGTCTAAACATTATTAATATTGTGAATATCAACAGGTGTTTTCTCTTGTCTATGTAGATTCAGAGTGAACGCATTTCTTTGTTAATTCAGTGAAAATTCCGCTTCCTCGCTTTGAGTGTTCAGTGCTCGCCTATGGCTGCGCTCCGCCTCAATCAAAGGCTGCGGCGAGCTGTGCTGGCTAGTCTTTCAAGCACTCGTTTAGTTGTTTTAATAATTTTCTGGCTTCTTCATTCTGTTTACGTAATTTTTTATTTTCCTCCAAAGTATAGTATTGAAGGTTTTCTTCTGGGTTAACCCTATTACGATGCACCTCAAGCATATTCTTAGCCATATCGTCATCCACTGTATAAAAATAATACTCAGGATAATCCAGCAGTCTTGCGATTTTAACTACCAAGCTAAAAGGGGGTTCCGTCCTTCCGACTTCGTAACTCGACAACCTCGATCTTGAGTTTTTACCATCTATATCAATAAGTTGAGATAATTTTTCTTGTGATATCCCCGCAGCCTCTCGCGCTTCTCGCAATCTTTTCGGCACCATGTTCACCCCCTTTTTGGGAGTCTAATCTTACAAGGCGCATTCGATATCAATGTCCACAATACGAATCATGGTTGATTTTGTATCATAAAGTAATGTAATCTCTAAGACTCTTTAGATTGACACACCAAAACAACTGAATATAATAACATTACTGTATTTATATACAGTTGTTTCATCATGTTTATGAGTACGCTCGTTCTAGTTTCCGCCAAGCTAGCACGGCGGAAAATGGGGGCTTGTGCCCACAAGGATGGGAACATGAACTTATGGTATGTGCTGTACTGCAAGGCTCAGGATGTTGGTAAAATCACTAAAAGAGTCAATGGATTAGGGGTTAGTGTTTTTTGCCCTCGCTATGTAAGAGTCTCTCACCGAACCGACTGCAATTCGGTTCGGATCGAGGAAAAAGTGTTGTTCCCTAATTATTTGTTCCTCTCTTTTGATATCAATAAAATCCACACCTCAACAATTTCGTCTATCCCTGGGGCTGTCGGCTTCATTCGCTTCGGTTCCGATGCCTGCACCGTTCCCCAGAAAGTGATATCAGCGATTGAATGCGCTCGGCTGATTGCGTTGAACAATGACGATCAAGCTATTGAGTGCCGTAATATCTCGTCCACTTTGCTGCTAAAAATTCAGGAAATCTCGCTTATCAAATCGATAGAACAACGGCAGGTTGCTTTTTCACACCTGCTGCAATCGTCTAACCCTTAAACCCGACTTCATTTTTTATACATACCAGCACTGCGGGCGATACCCTGCGGTGTCTTTTTAATAGGAGTAACCATCCCCATGCCGAAAAAGAAGTTGGGCGAGCCAACGAGTACGTCGGTGATTTATATCGGACAACAGCGTTACCAACTGTTAGCAAAACATGCTCGTGAAATCAGTTATTTATCCAACACCAATATCAAGACAACAACATTCCTTCACTACCTGATTGATGAATTCACCAAAAAAGGCCATGCCTCACTGCTTAACCAGTTGCAGAAGGCTCCCCCCGCTGAAGAGGAATAAACCATCTAATAGGAGGAGAAATGATTTCATCCGCCGTGCTTCTGACTCTGGCCATGCAATGCGCCCCAACCATTCACCCGGATACATCGCATGATGTAGCTAGGGTCGAATCTGGCTTGAATCCCTTTGCTATCGGGGTTGTCGGCCAGAAAAAAGGGCTTTTCCCCAGCAACATAAATGACGCTCTTGATCATATCGACCAGCTCAAGGCGAAAGGTAAAAATTACTCCGTTGGTCTGATGCAAATCAACCAGGCTAATTTTTCCCGTTACGGTGTCACTGCAAAACAACTTTTTAATCCCTGCACCAACCTGACCGTCTTCGAAAAAATCATCACTGACTGCTACCTCCGGGGCGGCACCCTGAAAAGGGCGCTGAGTTGTTATTACTCCGGCAATTTTGATACCGGCCAGAAGCCCGAAGCTGCATTTTCTAAAACCAGCTATGTACAGCGGATGGGTTACAAACCCGCGCAAAAATATGTCGTGCCTTCCAGCAAGGCCGATCAAGAAAAGCAAAACGCCACACCAGGCAATGCAGCACCCACGCCGCAGATACGTTACCCCAAAGGTATTGTACGCGGCGATCTCATCACCTCCGACGCGCAGGCGTCACCTAACCAGGCTACACCCGTTTCTTTCCCGTCACAGGTTGTGCGGGGGGAGTTTGTAGTCACTACATCTAAATAAGGAAATATCATGAAAACTTTACGCTCTATTAAAAACGCTCCTGCCTACCTTGCTGCTGTTGCGGCCTCTGCTGCCATGTCCTCACCGGCATTCGCGGACGGGTTCGCCAAAGCCGAAACGTTGCTGGAAAAAATCTCGTCGGGCCTCACCGGTCTGGCCATCGTCACCATTACCATCGCCGTTATCTAGGTGGGTTACAAAGTGTTATGGGACGGCAAAAGCCTTCACGACTGTAAAGGGATCATCATTGGCGGCATTCTTATTGCCAGCGGTGCAGAAATCGGCGCTCTGTTGATGAGCTAAGGTGCGGAAATGGTCACGCTGAATAAAGCCCTGACGCGCCCCGCTATGCTGTTTGGCATTCCGATGGTGCCGTTAGTTATCGTCAGTGGGGCAATTATCCTGCTGGCGATATACCTCACTAAACTTTTGTTGCTGTTCCTGCCGGTAAGCTGGTTTGTCATGAACCAGATGGCTCGAAAGGATGCCCACGTTTTCGGATTAGCCTTTTTAAAACTGAAAACGCGGGGCAATAAGACGTGCAACACCCACTACGGCGCAACGGCGTTCCTGGCGAACGACTACGACGCCGTAGACATCACGGAGTTCATCAACACTATGCGACTTAACGAACGGGTCACGCTCACCAAGCACATTCCGTATTCGTCGCACATTCATGAAAACGTCATTAAAACCCGAGGTAGCGACCTGATCGCAACGTGGGAAATTGGCGGAACGGCGTTTGAATGTGATACGGAAGAAAATCTCGACATACTGTCTGGTCAGTTTAATAACCTGATTAAGTCCTTTGAAGGGCGACCGGTGACGTTTTACGTTCACAATATCCGTGAAACGTACCACGACCACTTTGACGGGCATTCGGGTAACGATTTTGCCGATACGGTCAGCGAACGGTACTACTCGACGATTGAAAACCATCCTTTCCGCCATAATCGACTGTTCTTCACCGCCTGTTATATGCCCTTTGTCGGACTGGATAAGGTAGAGCGCAAACGTATGTCCGACGGACAGAAGCAACATGCGTTAGACAGTGCATTAAAGGAGATGCTGGAGATCTGCCAGACGGTCGGCACGTCCCTGTCGCGTTTCACCGCGAACCAGCTCGGGGCGTATGAAGAAAATGGCCGCGTATTTTCGTCGCAACTGTCTTTCTATCGGCGGCTGTTAAGCGGCGTCTGGCAGAAAACAGCCGTTACGCGCACGCCATTTTATGAAACGCTCGGCACAACCGACCTGTTTTTCACCGGCGATGCCGGGCAAAGCAATAACGTAAACGGAAAGACCTTCTTCCGTGGGCTGGAAGTGAAAGACTACGCGCCGGAATCCTTCACCGGGATAATGAACGTGTTGCTGTATGCCCCGTGTGACTATGTGATCACCCAGTCTTTTACCTGTATGGCGAAAGATGAAGCGCAAAAGCACATCAAGCAGACGGTCAAGCGTTTACGCAGCACGGAAGATGATGCCATTTCGCAGCAGGAAGACTTATTTGTTGCCCTGGACATGTTGCAGGCCGGACACATTGCCTTTGGTAAATATCATTTTTCCCTGATGGTATCGGCACCTGGTACAGAACGGCTGATTAAAGATACAAACAGCCTGATCAACGCCTTCACCGATCTGGGTATCACCCCGACGCTCTCCACGTTGTCGCTGCCTGCTGCCTACCTGGCACAAATGCCGGGGGTGTACACGCTAAGGCCGCGACTTGTCCCCATAAGCAGCCAGAATTTTGCAGAACTGGCGTCATTCCATAACTTCTATACGGGGAAACGGGATAAGAACCCCTGGGGTGAAGCGCTTTGCGTTCTCAAAACCCCATCGGGCGGGGCGTATTACATGAACCTGCACAACTCAATGCTCAATAAGGATGATTTCAACGAGAAAAATCTAGGCAATACCAGCGTTATCGGCACCGCCGGTTCGGGCAAAACAATGCTGATGGCATTCATTCAGGTCATGATGCAGAAATATCGGCAACCCCGGAGTTTTTCGCCGCAGGCTAAAACTCAGCGTCTTACTACCGTTTATTTTGATAAGGACAGGGGGGCAGAACTCAACGTAAGGGCGTTGGGCGGCCAGTATTATAAGGTGAAAAGCGGTGAGCCTACCGGCTGGAATCCCTTCCGGCTTCCACCGACCAAACGCAATCTGAACTTCATCAAGAAGCTGATGCGCATACTCTGCACCCGCAACGGACAAACCTTGTTCCCGCGCGACGAGCTGCGTCTTAGTCAGGCAGTGGATGCGGTCATGAAGGAGCTACCGGCTGAACACCGTGGGTTTGGTATTACCCGGCTGTTGGAGAACCTTACCGAGCCGCCAACGAAGGAAGCGCAGGAAAACGGGTTACGTGTCAGGTTGTCACAGTGGGCGCAGGGTGGCGAATACGGCTGGGTTTTCGATAATGACCTGGACACCTTTGATATTGGCGAATGCGACAATTTCGGCATCGATGGCACGGAATTTTTGGACGATGCCGACGTGTGTGCGCCGATTTCATTTTACCTGCTGTATCGCGTCACCAGCTTGCTCGACGGGCGACGCCTGGTGATCTTCATGGATGAATTCTGGAAATGGCTCAACGACCCGGTCTTTTCTGATTTCGCCTTTAACGTGCTGAAAGTCATCCGCAAACTGAATGGCCTGTTTATTCCTGGTACTCAGTCACCGGCGGAAATACTGATTAACCCGATATCTCCTGCCGTGGTGGAGCAGTGCGGCACGCAAATCTTTACGGCAAACCCGAAGGCTGACCGCAAAGACTATGTTGACGGCCTGAAAGTCGCCCCGGAAATCTTCGATATCATTAAGAATCTCGATCCGCTGTCACGCCAGTTCGTGATAGTGAAAAGTCCTCTGAAAAAAGGTGACTTACGCAACTTTGCGGCACTCGTCACCCTTGACCTGTCCGGGCTTGGTACTTACACAAAAGTGTTAAGTAGCAGCGCTGACAACCTCGAAATTTTTGACTCTGTGTTTCAGGACGGCATGAAGCCGGACGACTGGCTGGAACGCTACCTGCAATTCGCTCTCTGAAAGGAAACAACATGAAACTAAAAACTCTGACCGCCGCCTGTCTTGCGGGGGCTTTGCTGTGTCCATCACTGACAGCCTATGCCGGTATTCCTGTCATGGTTGATGCTGATCCGTTACGTCAGGTTCAATACGCGACCGACGCCCAAAACTGGCTTAAAACGGTGGAACAGTATAAATCCCAGCTTAATGCCTACAAATCGCAACTGGCGACCGCGACCGGCGTACGCAACGTACAGGACTTTTTGAGCCAGGCTAAGGGATTGTCGAGTGACCTTAAAAACCTGCAAAAAAACGGCATTTCACTCAACGACCTGCTGACAAACTCCGGCGGGTCATACAGCAGTGCGCTAAACGGCCTGTACAGCAAGTACAAGATGTTTGACACCTGTGATGCTACGCAGACCCAAAGCTATGCTGATACCTGTAAACAAATCGTCATTAACCGTGCGGTGGCCGTCGAAGATACCACTGCGGTACAGGAGAATATCAACAGTACAGTGAGTGATATTTCCACCCTTGTAAGTCGTATAGAAATGTCGCAAGACGCTAAAGAGTCACAGGATTTGGCGAACACCATAACGTCAAAAAGTGTACAGTTAAACGCGCTGACCACGCAGTGGGAAATGAGCGTGAAACAGTCGGAACTGCGTGATCAAATGCTGACATCGCAGCGACAAAAGGCAGGCCAGCAGCAGCAACTCAACGCACCGGTGGCCGATTTGAACAACTTATAACAAGGATTTTTCATATGACGATCAATAACCGCACTATTTTATCCTCCCTGCTTGTTTTAAGCCTGTTTGCTTTAGGTGGTTGTGAAGAGAAAAAAACTGAAGAGTGGTATATGGCTCATCATGACGAATTAATAAAAGACTATGCCGATTGTTTGAAAACCCAAACATTCAGCAGTGAGCGGTGCATCCCTGTTGTGAATGCTTCCAAAAGGTCAATGAATGAGCCTGACGTTGTAGCTGGACTACAAAAAGTGCAAACAGAGTACGTAAAAAGCAGGATGCATCCAGAGAATAAAAGTCATGAGTAGCGAAGGTGTTTTCTCTGGAATGGATGCCGCTGTAATGAATGGCTTGAACAGTGTTTTACAGGGGCAAATGTCCCTGTATTCAACGCTGATGGCAGGATTAGTTACCGGTTCTGCCACTTTGTACATTCTTTGGCGTGGCTATCAGACACTGGCGGGGAAGCTACATACTCCGGTAGAGGACGTAGCGTGGGACTTGGCGCGAATGGGGATCATCCTGGCATTTGTCACTAATGCAGATGGTTATCTGGACGCCTCGGTTGCTGCCATTAACGGTTTAAAAGATGGTTTCAGCGGAAGTGAAAATGTCTGGGTTTTACTAGATACACTTTGGAGTAAAGCTCAGACGCTGGGGCAAACCTTATTTAACCTAGATAATTCAACCTATGTGCAACTCAATGGCGGCATTGCTGAGCTATTAGTTTGGGGGGGAACAATAGTAGCCTTAATTATCGCCACCATTGTTAATATGGGGGCTGAAATAATGTTGTTATTAATGACAACAACGGCACCCATATTCATTTTCTGCCTTATCTACGGTTTTCTGCGACCGATGTTCAATAACTGGCTCCAGGTAATCTTCACCGCTATCCTGACGCTCATGTTTTCGGCCTTATCTTTACGGATCGCGATTGAATACCTTAGTAACATATTGGACAAAGCAAGCGTCGGGGCTAATGCCAACAACATTGTAACGCTGGCCGCACAGTGTTGCCTTGCCGGTATCGGTTCCGGGTTCGTAGTCTGGTTATCGGCAAAAATTGCCGGTTCACTGGCAGGGGCTAGCGTGCAGGGTGTGGTACAGGGCGCGGCTAAAATGGGGCTAATGGCAGGCGGCGGCGCAGCGAAAAAAGCCGCAAGTACCGTAGGAAAGCCCGTGGGGAATGCTTTAGGCAGTATTGGCGATAAGGCAGCGAATAACCTCAAAGGCTCATCGGCCAGTAATGCCAAAGCATCGGCAAAAGCCGCAGTGGAGAAAATGAAAGCCCAAAATTAGCAGATATCCCGCCACACCTGTTCCCATCGCAAGACTCATTACTTTTTAATCCTTTCAGGAACCTAAACCATGAAACGCTTCATCATATTTATGATGTTGTGCACCCTTGCGGGCTGCGCACAGCAAAGCCATTTCCCGCCGGATGTTTCCGGCGACCTTCAACCCGTTAATTCCGCTTCCGTTATGCAGGAGGTGAATAATGTCTGAATTACAAAAAACGCTGAATACCTCGCAATCGTTTGAAAAAGTGATGCTGACACGCGATGCGCGGGCTAAAAAACTCGCTTTTGTTATCGCCGCTGTCGCCACGGTATTTGCCTTACTTTCCGTTGTGGCCGTCATTGTCATGCTTCCGCTAAAACACACGGAGGTCGAGCTTTACACCGTAGACAGCCACAGCGGGCGGGCGGAATACGTCACCCGAGTGAAAGAAAAAGACATTTCTACCGAAGAGGCAATGGCGAAAGCCTTCGCCGCCAATTACGCCACGCTCCGGGAGGGATACAACTATTTCGCCCTGCAAAGCAATTATGACACGGTGCAGCTCTTTAACAACGGACAGGTCAATGCGGACTATCTTGCCTGGTTCGCCGGACAAGATGCACCCGACAAGGTGTATCAGAACGCGGCTAACGTGGTGGAAACCGAGGTCATTTCCAACATCATCAGCCAGGCTACCGCGCCCGATATGCTGGCAACCCTCCGACTGAAAAGAACCATCCGCCACGTTGTTGACGGCGCGACGCGCGTCGAATTCTGGAACGTTCGTCTGACATACCACTACGTGCCACACAAGGCGCTGACTGACGCGCAACGTGAGAGTAATCCGCTGGGCTTCATCGTCACCAGTTACCAGCGTGACAAAGAACTGAGGAAAGAATAATGCGTAATCTATTCGTCATTCTCACTTTGATGCTCTGCTCATCGGCGTGGGGAGCCGCAACCCCGCAGGGTAGCCGGTACGACAGCCGTATGCAGCAGGTGGCGTACAACGTGCAAAACAGCACGGTGATCAATACCCGCGCCGGTTACGTCACCACGTTAGTTTTTGCTGATGATGAAGCGGTGATCAGTACCGAAGTCGGCTTCATTAAAGGATGGGCGGTAACAAAGGAGGCGAACCGCGTCTATATTCGCCCCGCCCCCATCACGCAGCCGGTGACGGATGCGGACGGCTCAACCGTCCAGCAGGCATTTTTACCCGAGTCGAAAGACTGGAAAACCAACCTGTTTGTCACCACGTCGGCACACTTCTACAGCCTGGAACTTAATGTGCTCGATGAAGGCGCACCGGCAAGCAGTCTGGCGTTTGTTGTGACCTGGAATTATCCCGATGCCAGCCGTAAGGCCAGCATGGAAGCCGTGAAGGCGCGGCAAAAGGAGCTGACGGAGGCGCAGGAAAAAAGCCGCATCGCCAAAGCGTTTAATGCCGCCACTACGCCGCGAAACTGGAACTATGCGCAGCGTGTGAAGCAGGGCAGTGAAATGGCTATGCCGGACTTTGCCTATGACGATGGCCGCTTCACTTACCTGGGCTTTTCACCGCTGAAAAAGATCCCGAGTCCCTTCCTGCTCGTCAACGGCAAAGAACAAACGACCATCCCGTCGTTCTCGCAACAGGGCAACTATCGCGTGATGGTCGTTCACTCGCTGGCTCCAAAGCTGGTCTTACGCTACGGCGACGCCGTGGTGGGCATTGTTAATCAGGGATTTGGTCTGGCAACGGTCAGCAACGGCAGCACCGTTTCACCGGCGGTTAAACTGGAGGAAAAACCATGACGGATACGCAAAACCCAACGCCTCTCGATGGGAGCGAAAGCCCCGTACCCGAGAGAGAAAAAACGGTGGCCGAGCTGGAAGTTGAAGCACGCGAACGGGCGCAGGCACAGCGTAAAGAGTCTGCACCGGTGGAGAACGTTAAACCCGACCAACCCGAGGTAAACAGCCTCAAAAAGCGCGGTAAAAACCGTCTTATGACGCTGGGAATACTGCTTCTGGCGGCGCTTATCGTATTAGCCTGGATGGGTGACTGGGCTTATAACCATTTCATGAGCGCCCCCGCTCCCAAGGCTGAACAGGCAAAAACGGCACCGGATGATGTCAGTTACGGACGGAAACGCCAGGGCATGGGGATGGCTGAAAACCCGCTGGGGTTGCAGGACACCGCGTCAACCGATACCACAACAAACCTTCCTCGCCCCGCCGCTCCGGCAGTTTCATTTAACAAGTCGATGGCTCTGGCGGCGATGTCCAGCACGCAAAGCAGCGGCCAAACCGCCACGGTTTCGCGCACGGCTGAACGCAGTACCACAGAGCACAGCGTATCTCCCGCGACCGCGCAGCCTTATACACCCTGCACGGTGACGCTGGTCATGGATGCCAGCGGAAAGCTGGCCTGTCCTGTCGGAGCGGAGGCATCACCTAGTGTGGCACCGGCAGTTTCCACCGTAACCGGCGTACAACGTATGCGGCTTGACCCGGATTTGTATATTCCGGTCGATACCTATATTCCCTGTACGCTTCAAACCCGCTTTGTGTCAGACGTTGCCGGGCGTATTTCCTGCCTGATATCTGAGGACGTTTACAGCGAAAGCACCCATGTACGGCTGATACCCGCAGGCACCCGCGCCCGTGGCGTCTACAAGACCGGCACACTCAATCACGGCCAGGCGAGGATGTTCGTGATGTGGACGGAACTCAGAACCCCGGACAGGCTAAAAATCCCGATGGTTGATTCTCAGGTCGTAGGCCAGCTCGGTGAGGCCGGTATTGATGGCTGGATCGACACGCATTTCTGGGAGCGTTTCGGCAACGCAATGATGCTCAGTACCGTACAGGACGTCGCCGCAGCGGCGGCAAGTTCCGCCCCGTCGAAAGACCGCAATACCGATTACACGGAAAATTCACGCGCTGCCGCCGCTGAAATGGCAAAAACGGCGCTGGATAACAGCATCAATATCCCGCCAACCATCTACAAAAATCAGGGCGATATCATCGGCATCATGACCGGTTCAGACATCGATTTTTCAGGCGTCTACAGCCTGAAACTCAAATAAGGAGGGCATTATGGGCGTCAGTAACATTTCACTCGACCAGCATAAACAACGCATGTTCGGGGATTTTCTTCACCTCGATGGCCTGACCGAAATCGCGGTAAACCGTCCCGGAGAGCTGTTTACCAAAATTCGCGGGGTGTGGCAAAAACACCCCGTTCCGCTCACGCTGGCACAGTGTCAGACGTTTGCCACCGCGCTTGCCAACTATCAGGGCGACCATATTGATGATACGTCGCCGGTGCTGTCCGCCACGCTCGAATCTGGCGAACGTTGCCAAGTGGTGATGCCTCCGGCTTGTGAGCGAGATACGGTGTCGATCACTATCCGCAAGCCTTCCCTGATACAAATTCCCCACCAGTCCTATATCGACGGCGGCTTTTACGACCGGGTCACGGGTAAGGAGAAAACAGCAAGCCATGATGACGAACTTTTACGTTTATACAATGCCGGAGCTATTCCCGCTTTTATGGAGAAGTGTGTCGAATATGGTAAGACCATCATCATCGTGGGCGGTACGGGGTCGGGGAAAACAACCTACCTGAAAACGATGATCGGGTATATCCCCGTCAACCTGCGACTGGTGACTATCGAGGACAACCCGGAGACGCGCTTTTATGGCCATGAAAATTACGTGCATCTTTTTTACCCCGCCGATGCGGGAGAAAAAGCCATTGTGACCCCGGCCAGTCTGGTACGGGCAAACTACCGCATGAACCCTGACCGTATTTTACTGGCCGAGGTGCGCGGAGGTGAAGCCTGGGACTGTCTGAAAATCATCGGCTCGGGGCATGAAGGGCTGATCACTTCTCTGCACGCCGGTAGCCCGGAAGAGGCCATTAACGGGCTGGCGGAACGCTGTTATCAAAACATGGAATGCCAGAACATCCCCTATTCGGTACTGCTGCGTAAGGTATTGAACAGCATTGATGTCATCGCCAGCATTGACGTGAGCGGCGATATTCGCCGCATGGGTGATATTTACTTTAAGCCGGTGCATCGCGCCGGTGTGATGGAGAATTTCAGGAATGAAACATTTTAAACCCCTGGTTGTACTCAGTGCATTGCTGGTACTCGCGGGCTGTTCATCCCCGCCCGAACCGGCAGCCGTCGAGTGGGATAAGCCTCTTTCGCCGACCAACGGCACATTGCCTTTATGGCAGGAAAACATGGTTGTTACACCGTCGCCGGTCGTGTCCGGGCAGTGGTCGAGAGTGATCACCGATTTTCAAGATGAAGGACAGATTTGGACGCCTGATGTCTGGTATGCCGTTGCTCATTCCCCACACGTTGCCGTCTCTGCGCCGGATGCGACCGCGTTCTTTGCTGCTAAAGCGTGGTTGAGACAACACGGCGCACAAGGGCTTATCTCTTATCTTCCAAAAACTCACTGCCTGACCTGCAACACCACCGACATTTATTTTTCCCGATAACGGCGGTGAGACAGATTTTCAATCTGTTTTTCCGGCGTTGAACAACCAGAGGGCGTTAGCCGTCTTTTGTTTGTCTCAAAATCACCTCAAGGAATAAAACGTTATGAAAAAAACCGCAATCGCGGCGGCACTCCTGTGCCTGACCGCTGGCTTTTCTGCGCCTTCATTTGCTGCTGACCCGTGCGAGGTCGTCCTGTGTATGTTCGGCAAAGTAACCGGTAATAGCGGCGGCAGTGAATGCAGCAGTGCCGAAAAAGCCTTTTTCAGCATTAATTCTTTTAAGAAGAAAGGCCGGTTTGACCCATCGAAGACATCAAACATGCGTAAAGCGCTTTTGGGGGAATGCAAAGCCGCAGACCCGGCAGCTATAGCCAAAATCATCAGTCAATTCGGGCGGATCAGGGGGTAATCATGAGACTTTTTATCGCAGAAAAGAAAGGATTGGGTGAAGTGATCGCCCTTGCCCTGGGCAACGGTGTAAACCGTGGCGGTTATATCGAATGTGGCACCGACGTGGTGACGTGGGGATCAGGCCACCTGCTCGAGCTGGTCAAGCCTGAAAGTCATAACCCCGCTTACGAAAAATGGAACGAGGCCGATTTACCGCTGAAACTGCGACCGCACCGCTACCAGCCGATTGAGCGCACCGCAGGCCAGTTTAAAACGGTAGCGGCGCTGATTGAGAAGGCGAGTGAGATTGTTCACGCTGGAGATCCCGACGCCGAAGGCCAGCTTTTAATTGATGAAATTTTGACGTACACCGGCACGAAAAAACCGGTGAAGCGCGTCCTCATCAATGACCTGAACACGGAGAAAGCGCGACAGGCGCTGACGCAGTTACGCGACAACAGCGAGTTTTACGGATTATCCCAAAGCGCATTAGCGAGAAGCGTTGGCGATCAACTCTTTGGCTTCAATATGACCCGAGGTTACACTCTTGCCGCCCGTAAAAAAGGCGGCAAAGATGTGTTATCGGTTGGTCGGGTACAAACGCCTATACTGGGTCTGATCGTTCACCGTTATGAAGCCTTCAAAAACCATGCGGCAGCGTTTTATTACGCTGTCAGCGCCGGTTTTATGATTAACGGTTTTGACCTGACCCGTTGCGACGGAGGCGAGATACCTGCGCGATTTTCCGTACCAGACGATGCCCCTACGGACGATAAAAAACGCATTATTGATAAGCACTACGCTGATAATATTGCCAGTACGACACAGCACCAACCCGCCACGGTGACACAGGCACAGACCGAACCTAAAGCCTCACCGGCACCGCTGCCCTTCTCGCTGTTAGATTTGCAGGTTCACATGAGCCGTGAGCACGGTCTGCCCGCTGAAAAAACGCTGGCCGTGACGCAATCGCTGCGCGATAACTTTAAGGCGATCACCTATAACCGCTCAGATTGTCGATACCTGAATAACGAACAGTTTAATGATGCGCCTCAGACTATCGCGGCGGTGAGTGCAGCATTAAGCGGCACGTTTCCCCCGCAAGTTCTGGCCGACCTCGACAGCAACAAAAAAAGCCGTGCCTTTAATGAAGGTAAAGTCGGAGCGCATACCGCGATTATCCCGACCGGCACCGCGCCCGATACAGCAAAAATGAGCCAGGACGAACGCGCGGTATACACCGCGATTGCCACGCAGTACCTGGCTCAATTCTTACCGGAAAAAACGTATCTGGCGGCCAGCGTCAGTTTTTGCGCAGCGGGCAACACCTTCACGGCCAGTGCCAGGAAAACAACCGGGATGGGCTGGACGGCGCTTTTACAAGAGAGCGACATCGACGCTGAAAGCGGCGACGGAGAGAGTGAGCCGGGGAAAGATAATGGCGATGGCTTATTTTCCATATTAACGGCACTTAGCGTGAACGATGCCGGAACCTGTAAAACCGTCACTGTCAAAGCGGAGAAAACAAAACCGCTGCCACTTTATACCGAAGCCACGCTGTTACGTGATTTACAGCGCGTGGCAAAATATGTGAAAGACCCGCGCATTAAAGCGCTGTTAGTCAGTCGGGACAAAGACACTGAGGGCGAAAATGGCGGGATTGGCACACCGGCAACTCGCGCCGAAATGTTAAAAACCTTACTGAACCGCAACTTTTATACTGTAGAAAAAAAGAAACTTATTCCCACGGAATTAGGCATCAGCTTTATTCATGCCCTGCCCTCCATCGCCACCGAACCCGATATGACCGCTCTATGGCACGAACAGCAACAGCAGATCGAAAAGGGTAAAATGACCAGCGATGCCTTTTTAGATGAGCTGGAAATCTTTATCGCGGAGCAGCTTCAACACGTCGATGTCAGCGCGGTCAGCGTCACGGCCAGCGACAAAGACAAAAGTGAAAAGAGCCAGTTTGAGCGATTAAACGCACCCTGTCCGTCCTGCGGTAGCAGCATCATTGTGACCCCTAAAATATTCCGCTGTACTCAGTGCGACTTTAAAATCTGGCCGACAATAGCGGGTAAAAACCTGACCAAGAATCAGGTTGAAACCATCATCAGTAAAGGTAAAAGCGCAGAGATTAAAGGCTTTACCAGCAAAGCGGGTAAGCCGTTCTCGGCGTTCGTGGTGCTAAAAGATAAAGCCACCGGGCAAACTGCGTTTGAGTTTCCACCACGTAAATAAGCCTTTCACCTATATGGCGGCATCATGCCGCCACTCCCCATTAACTTAGGTAACTTTCATTATGTCTGACATTAAATATCAGGATATTTACACCTACCTATCCTCTAGTCGCAACATGAAGCAGTTTATTAAACGTTGTGACTACGGACTATTAATCGACCTGCAAAACAAGCTGGATATACATATCAGTGAGTGGGCAGCGCAGCAGGAAAAAGAACAAGAAGCTATTCAATTACGCAACGAAAAGCGCAGCGAATTGTTAGCACTGATTGTCAGCGAGGGTTTTTCACTAGAGGAATTAATAACCGCAGCGGCGATAAAAACAAGATCCCGCCGCCGGATGAAATATCAGTACAGAGACGGTGACGCCATTAAAAAATGGTCTGGTGTTGGTCGGGTTCCGCGCTCAATTCAGGAACGGTTAAATTCAGGTGCAACGTTGGATGATTTTTTAATTGCAGAGAAAATCAAAAATGAAAACCAGAATAAAACACCCCACAATTAAAGATGCTGTATATATAGCAGAGTCTGTTATTTCAAGAATGGAACATAGCGCAGGGCGACGCTGTGGTTTATACGATACTTTATACGACCAGTTTCTTTTCGAGGAAATACATGAATTCGCTGATAGTCTGAATGACGGTGAACGGGATAAGTTTATAGAAATCGCCTCCGCACTACATCCACACCTAAAAGAATACGACTCGTGTAAGACAAAAAGTATATTAAACAAAATCCGAGAAGAGGAAATGTGACGTTATTTTTTAATCGTTCAATTTTGAAAAATTGCTAACGATGGTTTTAACTTATCGTTCAATTCAGAATGAATTGTTAACGGGAAGTGGATTGAGGCAGCTAAATTCAATTTTGAAAAAATTGTTAATTTGGCGTCGCCGAAACCACTAACGAGCGTTCACCCCCAGTGAACCGAGTTAGTTGGGGGGAGCCGAATAAATTTTGCCGCCCCAGCGAGCAAAAAGCTATCGCCCACGATAGCGGTTTATTTGGGGGGCATCGCCCCGCAAACCGTCCAAGCTTAGGAGCATTATTCGAGGAACGAGAATAATACGACTTTGCGCGTGACCACCCCCGTTACGAGTAGTGATTTCCGATATTTTGAGACGAAGGCGAAAAAATAGAGGTCAAAATCACTTCGTAAGGGGGGTGGTCACGCGTAGCGTGGACGGTTTGCCGCCTTTGACCTTCGGGGGTTTTGGCGTGGCGTCCAGCCGCGACATTACCCCCTTGTCTCATGCAATAAGGGCGTCCAGCCCGCATGTAATGGGACATGCCTTTGCTGAGGGGACTCTAGCCCCCTCAGCATGCCCGCAGGCGGGCACAGTTTTAACGCTCTCAGATCCCCATGCAACTCGGTGAATCCACTCGGTGACAAGCTGTCACCGAGTGGATTCACCGAGATAGCTCACCGAAAGAAACCATTCAAAGGTTAAGACATGCTTAATAAAATCACAGAGAAGCTAATGCCCATAGTCGATAACGCCACGGCGTTTTTCGGCTATATGCAACAGCATCAGCTATTGTTAGCTTTGTTATCAGGACTGACACTACCCTTTATTGTCCCGCTAAAGCGGGATGAGCATGAAAAATCGCCAATATGGCAACGCGTTATTATCTGCTTTTCACTCTTATGCTTTATTTTTGGCACAATATCACCGGCCACCTCTTACGTACTTCGCTTTTTATACCCGGCAAGGCTGGAAGTAAGTACGCCAGCAATTTTGTGGGCGATATTGATTTCATTTACTGTGGTCGGTGTGATATTTCATTACGTTGCACGCCGCGTCCTCTCACCAGAGATTGACAAACTCAAAAGGAAGATGGTTAAAAAAACCAGTCTGGAAAGAAATACGCGTACTGATGTGCGAGAAATAAAAGCATTACTTCCCACAACTGAAAAATATGACCCCGAGCAATTCATTGATTTAGCAAAAGGCGTATTCATCGGCCTTAATGAAAACAGAGACCCGCAATATATTCCTCTCAGTGACTGGCAAAAACAACATGCCGATGTCATTGGTACAACGGGTGCAGGTAAAGGCGTGGCAACAGGGTTACTTATTTACCAGAGTATTTTAGCCGGTGAAGGTGTTTTTGAAATGGATCCGAAAAATGACGAATGGGCACCTCACTTAATAAGGAAAGCGTGTGAAGATGCAGCAAAGCCTTTCTACCTTATTGATTTAAATAAGCCGGAATATCAGCTAAACCTTATCGATGGCATTACAGAAGAACATTTAGAGGAACTTTTTATTGCGGGGTTTAGCCTGGCAGAAAAAGGAGAGGCAGCCGACTTCTATCGTATCGACGACCGCAGAGCCGCACGAGCGACCGCGCAACTAATTAATGAAAATCCAACCGCTACTATCCGCGATTTGTTTAACAGCGATTTCGTGCAGAGTATTGCCGAAACGATTAAAGGATTCTTCGGTAAAATAGAGGAACTGGCTTTATTAAACTCCATTAATGCCCCGGAGGGGTTAGCATTAAAAAAGATTTTTGACGACGGCGGTTGCTGTTACATCATCGGTTCAATGCGCAACAGTAAAGTGATCGCAACTCAACGCATGATTTTAGTACGGTTAATGCAGCTTGCTGAGTTACGCGACCGAATCAATACCACGCCACGCCCGATTGCTATTCACCTGGCCGAACTAAAATACCATTTATCACGGCCTGCGCTTGAGGGATTAGGTGCTGCTCGAGATAAAGGCGTGCATATCATTATGGATCACCAGTCCGTTGCCGATTTACGCGACTGCCCCGCCGATTTAAACGGAGACGCCGTGGTGGGTGCCGTCGTGGAAAATGCCAAATTTAAACTGGTGTATAAACTGCAAGACCCCGACACCGCGTTATGGGTGGCGAAAATGTCCGGTACGATTTTAGTGGACGATGAGAGTCGCAAAGCAAAAACCAATCGGGTACTGACCGAAGTGATAGACGACGAGCGCACGATCCGGCAGGCGGAACGTTTTTATATCGACAGCAACATGCTGTTAAACCTGCCTCCGTTCGTCAGCTATATTTTCACGGCCACAGAATTACCCCGAGCCTCCCTTATCTCACCCTTGAAAGTGAAAAAACAGCCGCTACAGGTTTATGACGTCACGCCGATCACACCCATATCGATTAAAAAGCCGCTCGACTTTACTGACGCACCCGCAGCGCAAACAACACCTGTTTTAGTGGCGGCAGAAAAAAACAAAACAGCCGAGATAGCACCAGTTGAGCCGGTTGCTGAAACAGCTTCTTTTGATTTCGATGAATAAGGGGATGCCATGTTGATAAGTAGCGATAAAGAACGCAAAGGCCGTAACAATGAAAAAATGGCACAGCTTCTTAATTTTTTGAAAGAGGAAACCTACAGCGATTTTGACACGCTAAAACAACTTTTTAGGTATAAGGCACATCAACCGCTTTACCTTCTGCTCGATAAACTGGAAGGGATGGGACTTATTCAAAAATATGTTTTCGTCTCTCGCCTTGGCAGTCTCACGCTGTGGGGAATAACCCAGGATGGGATCGCCGTCGTACTCAGCCCCGAAGACAAGATTTTCCCCGCCCGATTTGAACCGGCAAAGTTAAAAGGCTGGAGCCTCGATCACCATCTGGATAACCAACTGGTACACCTGACGCTGGCACAAAAAGGCGCGACGGACTGGATTAACGGCGACCGTAACACCTTTTTAAATCAGTTTAAGGTGAAGCACCGGCCTGACGGATTAATCACGCTGCCAAATGGTAAACGGATCGCCATTGAAACGGAACGTAGCTTAAAAACGAAAGCACGCTATCAGCAAATTATCGCCAGTCACCTGAGAGCGCGAACGGAAAACCTCTGGTTTTTCGTGTTCTACATTGTGCCGGATGAGCAAAAGAAACGGGCATTAATGCTGCTGTTCGACACGATAAAGCAGGTTATCGAAAACAGCCAACATGTCACGCTGGAAGCGAAGCACCGTAACGTATTCCGCTTTTATACAATGGATGAACTCAAAGCCCTGGAGTTAACAACTTATGCTTAAAATTACTCTGCCTGCCCTTCTCCTGGTTGTTTTCCCGGCCTTTGCCGCCCCAACCGTCAGCGTCGGTTTTTCTCCGTCACATACCGCACTGCAAAATGTTCTGTCGGTGGTCAATGACGCCTCAACGTCACTTGATGTTGAGGCGTATAGCTTCACCAGTAAGCCCATCGCGACGGCCATTATTGCCGCGAAAAAAAGAGGGGTTAATGTCCGGGTTGTCGCCGATAAGAAAGCGAACGGTGACCGTTATTCAGCGGTCACTTACCTGACAAATAATCATGTTCCGGTACGTCTTAACAGTCGTTACGCCATCATGCACAACAAAGTGATGATCGCAGATGGCAGCACAGTACAAACAGGGTCATTTAATTACACGGCCAGCGCAGACAGCCGCAACGCAGAAAACAGCATAGTGTTAAGAGGCGTTCCGCAGATTGCGGCACAGTATGAGAAAGAATTTAACCGCCTGTGGGCAGAAAGCGAAGTTTTAGCACCGGCATATTAAATGTCGGCAATTTTTAGCCAGCACTTACGCACTACCCTCTGCACTGTCCACATACCCACAATCGACCCCTACCGGCTTGCCCCGCCGGTAGAGGCGCTCCCGTTCGCGGGGGCGGCTTGTTGGCCTCCCCGCTTCACTGGCTTATCTCATGTGGATATGTGGGCAATGCTCTCTCCCGCTCCCCTCAAAATCCCATCAAATACCGATGCGCTTTAGATGCGGCGCTGGCCGCTTTGAAAATGTAGCGTTTATCGTCTTTCAGTGATTTCAGCCATGATGCAATATAGCTTTCATGCTGAACCTCTCCCACAACGCCTAAATCAGCCATCAGGAAGGCGCTTCCAAGTTCGGCAATCAGTTCTTCAAAGGCGTACCCTTCCGATCCAAACCTCCCTTTCATTTCACGATTTAAACGGCTATTCGCCCCGCTCCAGTGGGTCAGTTCATGCAAGCCGGTAGCGTAAAAATTCGCGGCATCGGCAAACAAATGACGTTCAGGCAACCAGATTTCATCCGTGATCGGTTTAAAGAATGCTTGTTGGCCACGTTCGGTAATGTTTGCGCCGGTGCGCTGAAACAATGCTTCAACCTGCGGCAGCGGATCAAACTCACCTACCGCCTGTGGTTCAATCTCGGCGCCATTTTCAGCACTCATGTCCAGCCCGTCGATTTGCTCAACATTAAACACGGTAAAAGTTTTCAGCATGGGGATTTTTTCGATTTCGCCATCCTCAGCTTCTTTTTCCAGCGTCTTGTAAAAGATGGCCGTAGTACCGTGCTCACCTTTACGAACCTGTGCGCCCTGCTCCTGAGCCTGTTTGTAGGTTAACCAGCGAGAATCATTAAATCCCTGCTTTGCAGCACTGCACCATAACAGCATGATATTCATCCCGCTGTAGGCTGTGCCGGTGGTGAAGTTTGACGGAATACCTGACACAGCTCCGTCACGCTTCCACGGACACACCCACGGTTTAACACCCATTTCTAACGCTTCGATGATGCTGTCAGTCACCACCTGGTAAACATCTGGTTTGGCCTTGCCCTTAGAAAATTTCGTTTTTGAGGAGCCTGACTGCTCCAGCGGGGATACGCTGGTCGCCGGTGCGGGATTAGGGGCGCTTGTCTGGGTATGCAGGTTCATAGTCATGGTTGTTTCTCCGTCAGTGTGAATTTCGTCTTCGTATCGCCTGACGGTTCGGCCTCCCTGGAATCGTTCTGGTCAGCAAGGGCGCGAAGCGGCTATGCATTACCTTGCTGACCAGGATGTGACGGGGAACGATTACCGGAAGCTGATATGAAGAAGAAAGGCTCACAGGAGAAAATGACGGCGAGCATACCCGGACTTAGCGCCCCTTATGCCGTAGTGGTGAAATGCTGTTATGCCAGCGATGGAAACCCGGAGGGATGAAACAGCTCGCCTGGCTCAATGCGGAAACACGACATAGCGCCCGGACGGCTTACGTTATATAGGGGGTTAGCGTGAAATGCGGAAATGGTCCTACGTTAAGCGATTTAAGCTTAACGGGTGATTTCGTTCGATTGAGCGGGAACCCTCGACCGTAAGAACCGTTAAAAATGCAACGCCTCATGAAAAGACTGACTAGGCCGCGAAACGCTAAATGACGCTGATGCTAAAAACAGGAATATTTATGATCATGATTTACTCCTGTAGCTTTTACAGTACAATATAGCTCTGTAGCCTATAAAATACAAAATAGCGATGACTACGATCAGGCATTACCTCACGGCAGATGAACGTGATGTATTCATGGAGTTTTTAAAAGACATTCGTGACCCGATAGCCAAGGCAAAAATCGCGTCACGCGTGAACAGGATGGCATCCGGTAACTTTGGCGACCATAAGCCCTGCCGGGAGGGCGTCTGGGAACTGCGTATTGATCAGGGGCCGGGATACAGGGTGTATTACAGCCTGGTTGGACATGAGATTGTACTGCTGCTATTGGGCGGGGATAAAAAAACCCAAAATGCAGATATAGACCAGGCGATTGTGTGCCTGAACGACTATTTGATGAGGTGACCTGATGACTAAATCCCGTTTACATGACGATGCGATGGTGCAGCTTCTCCGTGAAGACCCGGAATTTGCGCAACACTATCTGCATCAGGCCTTTGCTGATATCGATGACGAGGGAGGGCAGCAGGCCTTCCTGGCGGCGTTGCGTCATGTGGTTGAGGCCAGAGGTGGAATGAGTCTGGTGGCAGAGCGAGCGGGTGTTTCCCGGGAAACACTTTATCGAACGCTTTCACCTAAAGGTAATCCCACGTTGAAAACGCTCCGCCGTGTTGTGTCTGCTACCGGTTTCCCGTTCTCTCATCTGGCAACAGCACCCTGATTTTCTGGTTACCTTACCCCCCTGAAGTCCGCTATATGCGGGCTTTTCGTTATGTAACACGTTGAGCGCACAAGTCCCATTGCGCTAAATACGCCCCAGCACTGAAAAATCAGGCACACATCAGCCCCACGCCCTTAATTGATAAAGATATCCGTACACCCGGGTAAACCGTAAAATCACAAAAAATAACGTATTCAGAAGAGACATAATCAATGACCAGCATTCAGCAGCGCGCAGAGTTACATCGTCAAATCTGGCAAATTGCCAATGATGTCAGAGGGTCGGTCGATGGATGGGATTTCAAGCAGTATGTCCTGGGGGCGCTTTTCTACCGTTTTATCAGCGAAAACTTTTCTCTCTACATTGAAGCAGGCGATGACAGTGTCAGTTATGCAGAAATGGATGACAGTATCATCACTGATGATATCAAAGACGACGCGATTAAAACCAAAGGCTATTTTATTTATCCGAGCCAGCTTTTCTGTAATGTCGCTGCAAAGGCCAATATCAACACCAGACTGAATATCGATTTAAACAGCGCGTTTGTCGCGATTGAAACGTCTGCCTACGGATATCCTTCTGAAGCGGATATTAAAGGCCTGTTTGCCGATTTTGATACCACTAGTAACCGCTTAGGCAATACCGTTAAAGATAAAAATACCCGCCTGGCCGCCGTACTGAAGGGGGTTGAAGGACTGAAGCTGGGTAATTTTGAAGACAATCAGATTGACCTGTTTGGTGATGCGTATGAGTTCCTGATTTCTAACTATGCCGCCAATGCCGGTAAATCAGGCGGTGAGTTTTTCACGCCTCAGCATGTCTCTAAGTTGATTGCTCAACTGGCGATGCACGGTCAGACCCACGTCAATAAAATCTACGACCCTGCCGCAGGCTCTGGCTCACTGCTGTTGCAGGCCAAAAAGCATTTTGACAACCACATCATTGAAGACGGCTTCTTCGGGCAGGAAATAAACCATACGACCTTTAACCTGGCCCGTATGAACATGTTTCTGCACAACATCAACTACGACAAATTTAACATCATGCTGGGTGACACGCTCAGAGAGCCACATTTTGGTGACGACAGACCGTTTGATGCGATTGTATCTAACCCGCCTTACTCTTTGTCATGGATTGGCAGTGATGACCCGACACTGATTAACGATGAACGCTTTGCGCCTGCCGGGGTCCTTGCCCCGAAATCTAAAGCGGACTTTGCCTTTGTTCTGCACTCATTGAATTACCTGTCAGCCAAAGGCCGTGCAGCGATTGTCTGCTTCCCGGGGATTTTTTACCGTGGCGGTGCAGAGCAAAAAATCCGTCAGTACCTCATCGATAACAACTATGTTGAAACGGTCATTTCATTAGCGCCGAACCTGTTCTTCGGCACGACCATTGCCGTGAATATTCTGGTGCTGTCCAAACATAAGACTGATACCAACGTGCAGTTTATCGACGCCAGTGGCCTGTTCAAAAAAGAAACCAATAACAACATCCTCACAGATGCCCATATTGAACAGATTATGCAGGTGTTCGACAGCAAGGCGGGTATCGACCATCTGGCGAAATCTGTGACGCTCGAGGGCGTTGCCGCAAATGACTACAACCTGTCTGTCAGCAGCTATGTGGAAGCCAAAGACACCCGTGAAATCGTCAATATCACTGAGCTGAATGCCGAACTGAAAACCACAGTCGCCCGTATCGACCAGTTACGCACAGACATTGATGCGATTGTGGCAGAGATTGAAGGCAGCGAGGCGCAGCTATGAACGAGATGAGTTATCTGGAAAAGCTGCTGGATGGCGTTGAGGTGGAGTGGACGCCACTGGGAGAGTTGGGTGAACTAGTTCGCGGAAATGGATTGCCAAAAACTGATTTTACGGAATCAGGTGTTCCCGCTATTCACTACGGACAGATTTATACTTTCTATGGTCTTTCAACCGCATCGACAAAGTCGTTTGTTTCGTATGAAACTGCGAAAAAGCTCAAAAAAGTAAATGCTGGAGACGTTGTAATTACTAACACCAGCGAAAACATTGCTGATGTTGGTAAAGCGTTAGTTTATCTAGGTAAAGAGCAAGCCGTTACGGGTGGGCACGCTACAATATTCAAACCAAGTAATGGTGTTATCGGGAAATATTTCGCTTACTTTACACAAACCGATGTTTTTTCAAGCGATAAAAGAAAGTATTCAAAAGGGACAAAAGTAATTGATGTCTCAGCTACTGACATGGCCAAAATCACAATCCCCATCCCTTGCCCGGAAAACCCTGAAAAGTCTCTGGCTATCCAGTCTGAAATCGTCCAAATTCTGGATAAATTTACCGCCCTTACCGCTGAGCTTACCGCTGAGCTTACCGCACGTAAAAAACAGTACAACTACTATCGTGACCAGTTGCTGAGCTTTGAAGAGGGGGAGGTTGAGTGGAAGACGTTGGAGGAAATCACAACAAAAATCGCATCAGGGCGTAACAAAGTTCGAGTGGCTAATGGGTCATTCCCTGTGTACGGCTCAACAGGGTTGATAGGTTTTACTGATGATTCGGCGTATTCAGGAGACCTGCTCTTAGTAGCGCGCGTCGGTGCATACGCAGGATTAGTTAATGCTGCATCTGGTCATTTTGACGTTTCAGATAATACTCTAATTATTCATCCTGCTGATTCATGGAATGTACGATTTGCATATCATCAACTGACATACATGAATTTAAATCAATTTGCAGTTGGAGCAGGTCAGCCTCTGATAACAGGGAGACTTTTGAAAAACTTGAAGGTCCCATTCCCTTCTTTGGATGAGCAAACTCGCATCGCGGAGATTCTTGATAAATTCGACGCACTGACTAACTCAATCAGCGAAGGCCTCCCTCGTGAAATCGCCCTGCGCCAGCAGCAGTACGAATACTATCGCGACCTGTTGTTCAACTTCCCCAAGCCTGCTGACGTCGCTAACTGATACCGACAGGCTTGAAAAAACCGTCCGGTCTGCGTGCTGTTTCTGACCGGGGTTACCGATAACCACTTTCCCCACGCCGGTAGCGTTGTATGCCTTTCTGCCGGTTTTGCCCCACGGGCACACAGGATGCGCTATGACCCAACAGACACACACCGTCGCCGAGACCAATCACTTCATTGTCCTCGACAAATACACCAAAGCCTGGGAAGCCACTGACAGCTACCAGAGCGAATCTGACCTGGAGCGTGAACTACTTCAGGACCTGAGCAATCAGGGCTATGAGTTTCTGTCGGGCGTAAAATCGCAGGCATCTATGCTGGCGAATGTCAGAACGCAACTCCAGGCACTGAACAACGTCGCCTTTAACGAAAGCGAATGGCGACGCTTTACTGAGCAGTATCTGGACAGCCCGAGCGACAGCAGTCTCGACAAGACCCGCAAGCTGCATACGGACTATATCTGCGATTTTACCTTTGATGACGGGCATCTGGACAACATCTATCTCATTGACAAGAAAAACCTCACCCGTAACAAAGTCCAGGCTATCCAGCAGTTTGAGCAGGCGGGCACGCACGCTAACCGCTATGACGTCACGATACTGGTCAATGGCCTGCCGCTGGTCCAGGTTGAGCTTAAAAAACGCGGCGTGGCCATTCGTGAAGCCTTTAACCAGATACACCGTTACAGCAAAGAAAGCTTCAACACCGATAACTCGCTGTTTAAGTACCTGCAACTGTTTGTGATTTCCAATGGCACCGACACCCGTTACTTTGCCAACACCACCAAGCGGGACAAAAACAGTTTTGACTTCACGATGAACTGGGCCAAATCCGATAACACGCTGATTAAAGACCTGAAAGATTTCACCGCCACTTTTTTCCAGAAAAACACCCTGCTGAACATCCTGTTTCATTACACCGTCTTTGATATCAGCAATAACCTGCTGGTCATGCGCCCTTATCAGATAGCGGCGACCGAGCGGATCCTGTGGAAGATGAACAGCGCTTATCAGGCAAAAAACTGGAGCACCACGGAAAGCGGGGGCTTTATCTGGCACACCACCGGCTCCGGAAAAACCCTGACCAGCTTCAAAGCCGCACGCCTGGCAACCGAACTGGACTTCATTGATAAAGTCTTCTTTGTGGTCGACCGAAAAGACCTCGATTTCCAGACCATGAAGGAATATCAGCGTTTTTCCCCCGACAGCGTCAATGGCTCTGACAGCACGGCAGGACTGAAAGGAAACCTGGAAAAAGACGACAACAAAATCATTGTCACCACCATTCAGAAGCTGAACAACCTGATGAAAGGTGAAGCAGACTTACCGGTCTACCGTCAGCAGGTGGTTTTCATTTTCGATGAGTGTCACCGCAGCCAGTTCGGCGAAGCGCAGAAAAACCTGAAGAAGAAATTCAAACGGTTTTATCAGTTCGGCTTTACCGGTACACCTATCTTTGTGCAAAATGCGCTGGGTGCAGAAACCACGGCGGATGTGTTCGGTCGCGAACTCCACTCCTATGTCATCACCGATGCCATTCGTGATGATAAGGTGCTGAAGTTTAAAGTCGATTACAACGATGTCCGCCCGCAGTTTAAACAAATGGAAACCGAAACGGACGAGAAAAAACTCAGTGCCGCCGAAAACAAGCACGCCTTTCTTCACCCGATGCGTATTCAGGAAATAACGCAGTACATCCTGAAAAATTTCCGACAAAAAACACACCGCACCTTCCCGGGGGGCAGGGGCTTTAATGCCCTGTTTGCCGTGAGCAGTGTCGATGCGGCTAAGGCCTATTACGAAGCCTTCAAAAAACAGCAGCAGAATGCCGCCGATGCTGACGGCTCGTACAAGCCGCTGAGGGTGGCGACCATTTTCTCCTTTGCCGCCAATGAAACGCAGGACGCCGTTGGCGACATCACGGATGAAAGCTTTGATGTCACCGCCATGAACAGCAGCGCGAAAGAGTTTCTGGATGCGGCGATAGGCGATTACAACACCCAGTTTAAAACTAACTTCAGCACCGACAGCAACGGCTTTCAGAACTACTACCGGGACCTCGCGCTACGGGTAAAAAACCAGGACGTTGATTTACTGATTGTCGTCGGAATGTTTTTAACCGGCTTTGATGCCCCGACGCTGAATACCCTGTTTGTGGATAAAAACCTGCGCTATCACGGACTGATGCAGGCGTTTTCACGCACCAACCGGATTTATGATGCTACCAAAACGTTCGGCAATATTGTCACGTTCCGGGATTTAGAGCTGGCTACGGTGGATGCCATTACCCTGTTCGGGGACAATAACACCAAAAATGTCGTGCTGGAAAAAAGCTATAAGGAGTATATGGACGGCTTTACCGATATCGTCACCGGTGAGGCAAAGCGCGGCTTTATGGACGTGGTTACGGAGCTGGAACAGCGATTCTCCGACCCGGCAGCGATTGAATCAGATAAAGAAAAAAAGGCCTTTGTAAAACTGTTTGGCGAGTACCTGCGCGCTGAAAACATCCTTCAGAACTACGATGAATTTACCACACTCAAAGCCTTACAAAAAGTCGACATCAGCGACCCGGACGCGGCGGAAGCCTTCAAAGCAGTGCATTATCTGGATGACGAAAAGCTTGCTGAACTTCAGATTCTACGCCTACCGGCTGAGCGAAAAATCCAGGACTACCGTTCAGCCTACAATGATATCCGGGACTGGCTGCGCCGGGAGAAATCCGCCAATGATAAAGACGCGTCCACCGTTGACTGGGAAGACGTGGTGTTTGAGGTGGATTTACTGAAGTCTCAGGAGATTAACCTCGACTATATTCTTGGGCTGATTTTCGAACATAAAAAAAAGAACACGAGTAAAACAACACTGATAGAAGAAGTGCGGCGTTTAATCCGCGGCAGTCTGGGTAACCGTGCCAAAGAAGGCCTGATTGTCGACTTCATAGAGCAAACAAACCTCGATGAGATGCCCGATAAAGCCGGGATTATTGATGCGTTCTTTACCTTTGCTCAGCAGGCGCAACAGCGTGAAGTCGACGCCCTGATAAAAGAGGAGAACCTGAATGAGGTGGCGGCACGCCGGTATATCAAGGCCTCACTGAAGCGCGAATATGCGACGGAAAACGGTACGGAGCTTAACGAGACGCTGCCAAAACTCAGTCCACTCAATCCGCAGTACAAAACCAAAAAGCAGACCGTTTTCCATAAGATAGGGGCATTTATTGAGAAGTTCAAAGGCGTGGGTGGGCAGATCTGACTCCCGTCAGTGGAGGGGGCGTTTTGCCCTACTCCACTCCGTCTATTCGGTAAAGCTCTAATAGTTCGATTTATCGGTACTGTATAAGTATGCCTTTAAAATACCATGCGAAACAGGTACTATATGGTTATGCTTTAATAACCTAAATTGAACTGGTTCGACATTGTGACTCATACCGTACCGCAAAGCTTTGTCCGGGCTTATTTACGCGCCTCAACATCTGAACAAGACGCTTCTCGCGCACTCGCTGCGATCGATAGCTTTGCTGATGAGCGTGGCCTTAACATCTGCAATTACTACATCGAGAATGAATCTGGTTCGCGGCTCGACCGACCGGAATTATTCAGACTGCTGAACGACTGCCGACAGAACGATATTCTCCTCATTGAAGATGTTGATCGGCTTTCACGCTTAACTGGTGAAGACTGGAACAGCCTGAAGAAGTTGATTCGCCAGAAGGATATTCGAGTGATGGCCATCAACGTACCGACAACCTGGATTGCTTCAGCGAGCCATGATTTTGATAGTCGCATGTTTGCTGCAATCAACGATATGTTGCTTGATATGCTGGCTGCTGTGGCTCGTCGTGATTATGAACAACGCCGGGAACGTCAAAGGCAGGGGATTAATAAAGCTCAAAAGGAGGGAAAATATAAGGGGCGTCAGGTCAATCAGGCTCGATACGATGCAATTAATCGGTTGCTCGATAGCGGTAGTTCTTGGAGCCAGGTTCAGAAAATTATGGCCTGTAGTCGAGGGACAATTAGTAGTGCTGTAAAATCGAGGGAAGATAAACGTGCTTTGAGTAAGTAGTTACAACACACAAGAAAATGTCTACCCGTCCTAGCTGGTTGGCTTGTGTGATTGTTCAATAGGGGGCAGTTTGGATATCGAAAATTATTGTACTATAAGGGGTCAGTTTGGAGATCGGAAATTTTTGGGCACTGTTGCAAAGTTAGCGATGAGGCAGCCTTTTGTCTTATTCAAAGGCCTTACATTTCAAAAACTCTGCTTACCAGGCGCATTTCGCCCAGGGGATCACCATAATAAAATGCTGAGCCCTGGCCTTTGCGTAGTGCACGCATCACCTCAATACCTTTGATGGTGGCGTAAGCCGTCTTCATGGATTTAAATCCCAGCGTGGCGCCGATTATCCGTTTCAGTTTGCCATGATCGCATTCAATCACGTTGTTCCGGTACTTAATCTGTCGGTGTTCAACGTCAGACGGGCACCGGCCTTCGCGTTTGAGCAGAGCAAGCGCGCGACCATAGGCGGGCGCTTTATCCGTGTTGATGAATCGCGGGATCTGCCACTTCTTCACGTTGTTGAGGATTTTACCCAGAAACCGGTATGCAGCTTTGCTGTTACGACGGGAGGAGAGATAAAAATCGACAGTGCGGCCCCGGCTGTCGACGGCCCGGTACAGATACGCCCAGCGGCCATTGACCTTCACGTAGGTTTCATCCATGTGCCACGGGCAAAGATCGGAAGGGTTACGCCAGTACCAGCGCAGCCGTTTTTCCATTTCAGGCGCATAACGCTGAACCCAGCGGTAAATCGTGGAGTGATCGACATTCACTCCGCGTTCAGCCAGCATCTCCTGCAGCTCACGGTAACTGATGCCGTATTTGCAGTACCAGCGTACGGCCCACAGAATGATGTCACGCTGAAAATGCCGGCCTTTGAATGGGTTCATGTGCAGCTCCATCAGCAAAAGGGGATGATAAGTTTATCACCACCGACTATTTGCAACAGTGCCGAAAACATTGCGCTCATTGGTATCGATCTGGGTAAAAACTCTTTCCATATTCATTGCCAGGATCGTCGCGGGAAGGCTGTTTACCGTAAAAAATTTACCCGGCCAAAGTTGATCGAATTTTTGGCGACATGCCCCGCTACAACCATCGCAATGGAAGCCTGTGGCGGTTCTCACTTTATGGCACGCAAGTTGGAAGAGTTGGGGCATTCCCCAAAGCTGATATCACCACAATTTGTCCGCCCGTTCGTTAAAAGCAATAAAAACGACTTTGTCGACGCCGAAGCTATTTGTGAAGCTGCATCGCGTCCGTCTATGCGTTTTGTGCAGCCCAGAACGGAATCTCAGCAGGCAATGCGGGCTCTGCATCGTGTCCGTGAATCCCTGGTTCAGGATAAGGTAAAAACAACCAATCAAATGCATGCTTTTCTGCTGGAATTTGGCATTAGCGTTCCCCGAGGAGCTGCCGTTATTAGCCGACTGAGTACCCTTCTTGAGGACAATAGTTTGCCTCTTTACCTCAGCCAGTTATTGCTGAAATTACAACAGCATTATCACTATCTTGTTGAGCAGATTAAAGATTTGGAATCCCAGTTGAAACGAAAGTTGGACGAAGATGAGGTTGGACAGCGCTTGCTGAGCATTCCCTGCGTCGGAACACTGACAGCGAGTACTATTTCAACTGAGATTGGCGACGGGAAGCAGTACGCCAGCAGCCGTGACTTTGCGGCGGCAACAGGGCTTGTACCTCGGCAGTACAGCACGGGAGGTAGGACGACATTGCTGGGAATTAGTAAGCGAGGTAATAAAAAGATCCGAACTTTGTTGGTTCAATGTGCCAGGGTATTCATACAAAAACTGGAACACCAGTCTGGCAAATTGGCCGATTGGGTCAGGGATTTACTGTGCCGGAAAAGCAACTTTGTCGTCACTTGTGCTCTGGCAAACAAGCTGGCCAGAATAGCCTGGGCCCTAACGGCACGACAGCAAACTTATGTAGCATAACGGCAGAAATACACCGGTTTAAAGAATTACTGATCTGGTTTTGCGAATACTGATATTGATGATACTAACGGCCCACCGGCCTGTTGAGGAACCTGTAAAACGGAAAGGCTCATTGAAGCCGTATATTTTCTGGAGGTTCATCAGGCGCGGAACTCATCAAGGCGCGGGAATAAAATCCCATTCAGACGCCGGATAGATTCAAGCAAGCCAACTTGTCGTCAAAATCGGTGTTGCAAAAACGGGAGTGACCATAGATTCCGTTTTCTGAGACGACCCCTGGCTGCGCGCCTACGACTTCACGACTGACCGCGGCGCCATGGCGCTCAATGACTACGCCCGCTCCAACGACCCCTTTACACGGGTCGGCCGGCAGCAGGTCGCTGTCGACGTCTCCAGCGTCATCCGCGCGTCCCCGGACAGCTTCCGCGTCGCCTGGGTCGAGCGCCGATACGAAAATGGCCAGCTCGCCGAGACCACGCGCTGGACCGCGATCCTGACGATCGTCGTGCAGATCCCCCGAAACGCCGACCGGCTCAGGGCGAACCCGCTCGGCATCTACGTCAACGCCATCAACTGGTCACGGGAGCTTGGGCAATGAAGCCGTATTTCCGTAAAGCCGGAAACCCGGCTTCACACACACACGTACTCCCGGCTCTCCGTAGAGCCGCATTCCCGGTCGTTCTGCTAGCGGCGACCGCGCTCGCGGGCTGCGCGACCACCAATCCGCCGCCGGAGATTTCCTACGACAATGCGGCTCCGGCGGTGCAGACCGTCGATCCACCCGCGCCGGTCACCGTGGTCGAGCTGCCCCGGCCGCTGCCGCTGCCTGGCCAATTGCAGCGTGTGGAGGAGACGCGGCGTGCCCCGGAGCCTTCTAATCCGACCGCTCGCGTCAACCAGGCAAACGAGGCGGCACGAGTCCAGCCGGTGCGCGACGGCTTCATTAACTCGATGCAGGTCTACCCGTGGACTCAAGGGGCGCTTTATCAAGTCTATACCGCCGTCGGGCAGATCACCGACATCGCGCTCCAACCCGGGGAGCAGCTTGTCGGCGCAGGCCCGGTGGCCGCCGGCGACACAGTGCGCTGGATCATCGGCGACACCGAGAGCGGATCGGGGGCAACGCGCCAGATCCACATCCTAGTAAAGCCCACCCGCGCCGACCTGATGACAAACCTCGTCATCAACACCAACATGCGCACCTATCACATGGAGCGGCGCTCGACAGAGCGCACCTATATGGCGTCGGTCTCATGGCAGTATCCGCAAGACCAGCTCATTGCGCTGCGCCGTCAGAACGCCGAGGCGCAGGCGGCCCAGCCGGTGGCGAGCGGCGTCGATCTCGCGAACGTCAACTTCCGCTATGCGATCGAGGGCGACCGTGCGCCGTGGCGGCCGCTGCGCGCCTTCGACGACGGACGCCAGGTCTTTATCGAGTTTCCGCGCGGCATCGGTCAGGGCGAGATGCCGCCACTCTTCGTCGTCGGCCCCGAGGGCAACACCTCTGAGCTCGTGAACTATCGCGTTCGCGGCCACCACATGATCGTTGATCGTCTGTTCGCGGCTGCCGAACTTCGCTTCGGCTCCGGCCGCGAGCAGAAGCGCGTCAGGATCGTCCGCACAGACGGGAGGCCGACCTCGTGAGCGAGAACCCGCCCCGGATTGAGGAAGTGCCGGACGACGATGCGCAGCCCCTGACCGGCGAGCCGGTCGGGCCTGCGCCGATGCGGCTGCGGGCCGAACCGCCCCGCGTCACCCGGTTGTCGCGGAAGGTTCTCGCCGGCCTCGGTCTTGTCGCCAGCGTCGGGCTCGGAGGTGCGCTGATCTACGCGCTTCAGACCCGCGACGCCGGTCGGCCGAACGACGAACTCTATTCGACCGAGAACCGCTCGACCGCTGACGGACTGGCCGGCCTGCCGCGAGATTACAGTGGCGTGCCACAGCTCGGTCCCCCTCTTCCCGGTGACCTCGGCCGGCCGATCCTTAGTACCCAGGATCGCGGACAGCCGGTGCCCACACCCGGGACGGCCACGCCCAATCCCGGCATCAGCCCGGAAGAGCAGCGCCGCCTTCAGGAAATCGAGACCGCGCGCACCAGCCGTCTCTTCTCCGGATCGGAAAGCCGGGGCACACCCGCTGCTGCGGGAGCTGCCCCAGCGCTCGCGCCGGTGCCGGATTTGGCGAGCATTGGCCTCGCTCCGCCGCCCGCCACGCCCTCGGCGCAGGACCGGCAGAACGCGTTTCTGAACGCCGCGGCCGATCGCAGGACGGTTGCGCCCGATCGCGTCGCTGCGCCAGTATCGCCGAACGTCCTTCAGGCGGGAGCAGTGATATCCGCGGCGCTGATCACCGGCATCCGATCCGATCTACCCGGCCAGATCACCGCGCAGGTCACCGAAAACATCTACGACAGCCCAACCGGCCGTATCTTGCTTGTGCCGCAAGGCACTCGTGTGGTCGGGCAGTACGACAACAACGTGCAGTTCGGCCAGAGCCGAGTCCTGCTCGTCTGGACTCGGCTCGTCTTCCCGAACGGGCGCTCGATCGTTCTCGAGCGCCAGCCTGGTGCTGACGCTGAAGGGTTCGCCGGGCTGCAGGATGGCGTCGATTACCATTGGTGGGATCTGGCCAAGGCTGCGGGATTGTCGACACTGCTGAGCGTCGGCGCCGAACTCGCGGTCGACAACGACGATCAGCTCGTTCAGGCGATCCGGAACGGTGGGCAGGACACCATCAACGACGCAGGGCAGCAGATTGTGAGGCGTCAGCTCAACGTCGCGCCCACGATCACTATTCGGCCCGGATTTCCCGTGCGCGTTCTCGTGACGCGAGACTTGGTACTGGAGCCATATGGAGGGTGATGATGTCGAAGCTTAAGCTAGGCCCCATCGCGGACGACAAGCCGCTTAAGGTACAGGTCGAGCTACCTGCAGCTCTCCACCAGGACCTTGTTGACTACGCCCACCTATTGGGCCGAGAGCAAGGTCAGTCCGCTGTTGACCCAGCTCGGTTAATCGTCCCGATGTTACAACGGTTCATCGCGACAGACCGTGGCTTCGCCAAAGCCAGGCGAACGTTGACGCCGGGGAGCGCCGATTAATCCGTGGTCCCCGCTCTAGAGGGGGTGTCGAAACACTTCAGCAGCAGCGGCAGAGTCGGGTTGTCGTTGTCACTGGAAGAAATTATAGCGGCCGTCGGCGCCCGCGCCGATGGGAGCGGGATCAACGCGATATCCGGCCGGTAGATCACGCTGGTGATGGTCAAGCCGAAGCCCTGTTCGACCATCGTCAGCAGGGTTTCTCGGCTGACTTGTTGGATCGAGAGTTGAACCGCTCCGTCTCCGGCGCCCACCATGCGCCGGAGTATGCCAGCGAGCTCACGCCCAGCGCCATCCGAGCGAACGAGGAAGACTTCGTCACAAACGTCCTCCCACGACAGCTGTGGCCGTGCTGCCAACTCGTGAAGCGGGGACAATGCCACGAACAGATCTGGTTCGCAGAGACGTCGAACTTGGAACTGAGGGCTCTTGCTCGCACTCAGGCTGATTGCTGCGTCCAGTAATCCGCGCTTCACCCCCAAAGTGTTTTCTTCTGAAGTGCCTTCCTCAAGCTTTACCTCGATCGTCGGATGTCTATTTCTGAATGCCGAGAGAATGTTGATGATCGGGCACGCCGGGAACGCTTCAAGCATTCCAAACCTCACGAGCCCGGTCTTGAGTTTCCGCGCGGAGCGGATCTCCGTTGCGGCGTTACGAAGGTAGCGCGCTCCCACCACCGCTTGTTGAAGGAAGCGCTCACCTTCTGGAGTCAGCCCTGCCCCCGCTCGCGTACGCTTGAAGAGAGAAAAGCCAAGTTGGCGCTCAAACAGCTGCACACGTCGGCTGACGGTGGATTGCGATATCGATAGGCGCTCCGCCGCTCGGCGGAAGCTGCCGGCCTCGGCGACCTGAACGGCGTACTTCAGGTATCGGAGATCAAGAGTCAGGTCGGGCATGAGACCCGTCCGATCATACCGGCGGTCTCATCGGCGAACCGCCTGCGCCCGGTGAGCGGCACCCATGCACGTCCACTTTCATCGAGCCCACCCCCGCTAGCGCCTGGGGAACGAGCACGTCCGTTGATCTCAGATGTGGAATCCGAGCTGAGCCCCTCAATGAGCATGACCATGTCCGAATCTGTCATAGATGCATGCGGCGGTCATACATTTTCACACGCTTGAAGTCTATGCGCGAAGCATATATTCTTGCGGTATGGAGCCTGAGGTCGCCAAGTACCATTTAGGTGCACTCGCGTTGGCCGTTGCAGACAGCATCGCCAGTGTCTCGGCCTCGTTTTCACCAAGCGGCCCGGGGACCGCCGTGATGGTGTTACTCAGCATGGAGCCCGGACTGCCGATCAGCGTTTTGGCTACCTCGATCGGGCTTTCTCATGCCGGGACGGTGCGATTGATCGATAGGCTCGAGCGCGAACAGTTGGTGGAACGACGAAGACAAATCACCGACAGGCGGGCGCGCTTCATTCACCTCACCAATTCGGGGAAGAAGATAACGGACGCCTTGCTCAAGGCACGGGAGCAGGTGATCTCCGAATGTATTTCGCCCCTGTCGCCCAATGACCTCGACATTCTAGGCATGCTGTCGGAGCGGCTCCTTGTGGCAAACGGCTTCGACAAAGATGGCTCGGTCAGCCTTTGCCATCTGTGCGGCTACAGCAGGATCGCGCCTTCCCGTGGTAAAGCTAAGCCGGGGCGCTCGCCACGCTGGAACGTCGCATCAGAAGGCTGACGATATGATCAGGCAGGCTTGAAATAATGGGATCGTTTGCGCTCGAACTTCTTCTATGCGTACTTGCCTTCGGGTTCGGATATGCGGCGAACCAAGGCGGAACCTGTTTAGTGGTGGCCGCTCATGAGTTACACAGAAGACAGCCGCCGAAAATGTTCGTCGGATTTCTCGCAGCGTCGGCAGCGGCAGGCCTGGTTGCGGTCCCGATAGTCTGGACGGGAACACTGGGCGCAACACTCGCACCCTCGACCAGCATCAATTTCCTCCTGCTCATCGGCGCCATCGCCTTCGGCCTCGGCGCACTCATTAATGACACATGCCTGCTCGGATCGCTGGCGCGGCTTGGGGATGGGGAGATGCGACTTCTAGCTCTACCCTTGGGATTAACGATTGGTATCTTGGCTGCCGACCATGGCAGGTTCGGCTACGATTCAACATGGCCAAGCTTAATCTCCAAACCGAGCGCAACAGGCCTCGTTACTCTCCTAGCCTTCCTAGTTGTGCTCGTGCTGGCACTCGTTTTCGTTTCCACGAAGAGCGTTCTGCGAACAAAGCCGGGTTGGTCGTTCGGCGCTTCGATGATTGGACTCGGTATCACTGGCGGACTTCTATATGCACTCTCGCCGGCCTGGACCTTCGCAGACGTGATTCAACGCGCCCTTCCTCTCAGAATGTCCCCGGCCGGCGAGGTCGCGCTCACTGCGGTGATCTCTTCGATCGCAGGCGCCCTAACCGCCTCCTTTCGCCAAGGCAATCTGCGTCTCCAACTGCCGACAGCCAATGGCATTCTGCGATCTGTCGTCGGCGGCACATTGATGGGTATCGGCATCGCGCTCATACCCGGCGGGAATGATGGGTTGATCCTCGCAGCGGTTCCGACTCTTTCACCTGGTGGGATAGTCGCCTACCTTCTGATGACGACGACAATCGTCTTCGGATTTGCAGCGCGTGGTAAGTTATTCCGGCGCTGCCTTTCACGGCCATGATAAGGGCAACAGAGGACTTGCCCTCCTGACATGAGCATTTATCCCGACCGGGAATATCGGCTGACTAGCTCGTATGCCTTTGCAGGCCCTTGGACCATGATGACCACTTCAAAGGCCGCCGGCCCCAGAATCCTGTAGGTTGCATGGTAGGTGTCGTCTCCGCAGGCATAGACGCCACTCGCTTCCAACCCGGTATCCGTCCGCGAGAAACTCAAGCTGAGGAACTGCGTCCCGATATGAGGTCCGTCTGCGAACTCGACGACAACACTGTCCTCGCTCAAGCGATAGCGATACTGCCGGCACGCGGAGAATACTCTGCCATCTGCCAGTGAGAGAATGCCGCTCTCTCGATAAGCGAGCGCGCCTTCGCCGATCGCTGCTACGATTTCGGTGGGCATGGTTATCTCGTCCAGGGCCGCGTCCATCCGTACAGGCTGGACGTTTGCCAACGGGCTATAGGCCCACCCGGAGCGCCAGCCCCATCAAGTCAAAATCCCGCAAAGGTCGCGCGTTTGCTGGGTAAAGGCATCGCCGATGAGGATGGCTTCGTGAGGCAGCGAAGCGCGAGCCAGCCGCTCGACATATCTCGCTTATTAGTATATGGTATATGCGTCGCGCATATACTGCAACGCCTGCCCGAAGCACGTAGACGACGTTCGTGACGTTCCCACGGGACCACTGTTGAGGAATTTTAGATGAGCATTTTCGACCGTTATGAATTTCTTGTCCCCGAGCACGGTCGGAGGGATCTTGGCCTGCTTAGATGGGCTCTCGTGATCGTATTTCTGTGGTTCGGCGCGATGAAGTTCACAGCGTACGAGGCCTATGGTATCGCCCCGTTTATCGAACACAGCCCGATCATGAATTGGCTCGGCATGTTCGGGACGCAGGGGCAAAGCTATTTCATCGGCGTTATCGAGTTATCGACCGGTCTCGTTCTGATCCTTGGTGCATTTCGTCCACTCTTCTCTGCGCTAGGCGCACTAATGTCAGCAGCGACCTATCTGATCACGCTGACCTTTTTCATCACCACTCCAGGTGTCGCGGAGCAGACTGCCGGCGGCTTTCCTGCGATTTCGGCTGCACCAGGGCAGTTTCTACTGAAGGACGCAGTTCTGCTAGCGGCGTCCCTCGTGCTGCTGCGTGCTTCGGTCCGCCACAGAGGGGCGCTTGTGCTCTCGTGACTGTGGTCCTCTCGTGACGGCGGGCGTGCAAATCCTGCAGAACCTCCGCGGGGCATGGATGCTCCGTCGCGATATCGAGCCCGGAGGCGCTCAGCTGCATGGCGACGCGGTCTTCGCCCGTTTCGCCGCAATCCCCGACGTCGTGGAGCACGGACTGTTCCTCAATGGGATTGATACAATCGTGATCGCGCGCGGTGACACGATGGAAGTGCGACGCCGGGGGCAAGCTAGGTCTCGCTGATCTGCACCTGCGCGGCCTGGATGACAGCGCTGACGCGGAGTGATTCTCGGGCGCGACCTACGGCGATTCCGAGCGAAAAGGCTTGCCCTATAGCCGCCAGGTATCAACGGTTCCGCGGCCTTAACGAGCCGGACCCGTTTTTTTCGGCGCGCTCGATCAGTCGAAATCCTCCGAAACCCTTCTAAAACAGGACATTTTCCACAAGCCGCGCGGAGGAAGAGGACCACGGTATGGCTTGCTGTCTATGCTCCGCGCACATATAGATGTGGCAATGGATGGACCTCGAGATCGAAACATTTTCGGGGCGTTCGCACTCATGATCAGCGACGACATCGTTCGCGCTAGTTCATCGCGGGCGCCGGAAGCTGGACCCGCCGCCTCAGCGCTGGCGTTGCTCGCGCACAAGCCCGGGCTCTCGATCCGTATGCTTGCGATCGGGGTGGGCCTTTCACATGCTGGAACTGTTCGCCTGGTGGATAGATTGGTAAGCGAGGGATTGATCGAGCGTAGGGAGCATTCGACAGACGGGCGCGCGCGATCCCTCTATCTTACTCCAACTGGCAAGGTCGCGAGCGACGAGGTCCTGGCCTCGCGCGATCAAGTGATTGCCGAAGGGCTATCGATCCTTAATCCAGACGAACTGAAAACCTTATCGGACATCGCTGAACGCGTTCTCCGAAATCGCTTGGAAAACCTCGAGCAGTCATACCGCATCTGCCGCTTGTGCTGCTACGAGGGCTGCACGAACTGCCCCGTCGATGCCGAATTGCATGAGCGAGGTGTGGACCGCGAGAAGAACGACGACGCGTAGGAGACTCGCAATTGCGGCAGCTCAACGCTGCTCAGATGGCGGGGCTTCATAATGTCAGCGAGCCTACCATCAGCCGCATTCTTTTGGCTACGCGTCAAGCCGGCCGATCGGGCATGGCGGTCTCATTCTAATATGTCGGTGATCGCCCCACTTTTAGCCGCTCAATTGATCGGAACGCGGTTTCGGAAGCGGCCGTTCAAACCACTCGCTGCATTCCCATTTCTCTATGTCCGATAGGTAGTTTCGGGGAAAAGCAGTCGGGAACAGGTTTCGGGAACGCATGCTCCGGCAGGAGCGCAGCGCGCGTCCCAAACGCGTTTTCCCGGTAGAGCTTCCCAATCGGCAAAGTGCGGGCCACCTCAGACTGCGAACGCGAAAAACCGCCTGGCTGGTCACTCAAGGCAGGGTAACGACGATTTTCGCTGCGGATACACCCGCCTTCAGGGCTTCCAAGGCAGCCTGGAGCATTTCAAGGCCCTGGCCCACGATCTTCGCCGGAGGGGCGGGGACGAACGTGCGCGCCGCGAGAGCCTGCGGCAGGAATTCGCGGTAGATCATTGGACCAACCTCGTCATCCTTGAGGCTCGTCCCGGAGATGTGCGTCGCCTCGACTCCAAATGAACGCTCGTCGGGCGGGGCCAGCGTCGCTGCCACCCGGCGCGAGCCCTCGCATCTCGCAACTACGGCAAAACAGTCTTTCATGTGACCGGTCGCGTGAAGCGTTCCAGCGAGACTGCGCCCGCGCATTGCCTCAATCACGTCTTCCACGATGGCTGGACTCGAGTGGTCAAGAACCTCGCTTGCACCCAGCTCCTTCAACAGGCCGACGTTGCGCGCCGAAGCGGTGGCGACGCACCTGTAGCCCGACGCCACCGCGAGCTGGATGGCGTTGCAGCCAACGCTCGACGATCCACCCCAGACCAGAACGACCTCTGGACGCGCGGTCGGCGAGTGTAACGGTGGCGCGAGAGCCAACTGTGTCCGTCCGTAGAGCCCGCTTGCGGCGGTGCCAAGGCCAAGCGGGAGGACTGCCGCATCAGCGAAGGCAATGTTGTTGGGGATCGGCGCCGCCATGTGGTCCAGCACGATCGTGTGGTGCTGGAACGCACCCTGCGCAGGTTGATTTACGGTTGTCCCGACCGCCTGTCCGATGACTCGATCGCCGACCTTGAACCGCTCGACCGCGCCACCGACCGCCGCGACCTCACCGGAGACGTCGCTGCCGAGAATCGCGGGATAGTCGAGCCATGGCAAAAGCGCGACGTCCTGCAGAATCCAGTCGAGTGGGTTGATCGCGATGGCCGCGTTGCGGATCAATATCTCGTTCGCCGCCAGATGCGGCAGAGCGGTGACACCGATCCTCAGTGGCTGCCCCGGCGCTTTCTGCCAGGCGGCCTGATTAGTCACGGTTTCGGTCATCATCAACTCTTTCTGTCAAGTATTACAGCTGGGCGTTCGTCTGAGCGGTCCAACCGCCAGGTCGGGCGCACGAAGTGGCAGCTATAGCCCCCAGGATAGCGCACCAGGTATTCTTGGTGCTCTGGCTCCGCCTCCCAAAAGGGTTCTTCTGGGTTGATCTCCGACACGACCGGGCCTGGCCAGCTTCCTGATGCCTCGATTTCCGCGATGGTTGTGAGGGCGACTTCCTTCTGCACTTCGGTGGTGTAGAAAATCGCCGATCGATAGCTCGGACCGACATCGCTGCCTTGTTGCTCGTAGGTCGTGGGGTCATGTATCTGGAAGAAGAGTTCCAAGAGCGAGCGATAGGCGAGAACGGAAGGGTCGAAGGTCACTTCCACTGCTTCCGCATGGCCGTAATGTCTCGCGTAGGTCGGATCAGGCATTTCTCCGCCTGTGTAACCGACACGCGTCGAAATGACTCCCCTGGCTCGGCGCAGCAAATCCTCCATGCCCCAGAAGCAGCCGCCTGCGAGAATTGCTCGCTCTGTCGCGGCCGCCCTATTGCCGGTAGGCGATTGGCTCACAGTCCGTTCGCCCTCCTCCGTGTGCGCCACGGTCAAGCCAGCCTCGCGGGATCCGCAGCCTGACTGGCGCTCAAGAGCTCGGTCTGCACGTCCGAACCCCGGATGAGACTCAGATCGACGGGACACCGATCAGCGATCGCGAGGATCCGAGCGCGCTGATCATCACTCAGCGGCCCATCGAGGACAATGGTGCGGGTGAACCGGTCGGGTGGCATCATGTCCGGCACCTTCTCGTGCTGCACGGTCGTGCTCGCCCGTTCGAGCGGAAAGCCCTTGCGGTTCGCATAGAGACGCATCGTCATCACCGTGCAGGCTGCGAGGCCGGCAGATACGAGTTCGTAGGGAGATAGTCCGGTCCCGAGGCCACCGACCGATGCTGGCTCGTCGGCGAACAGAGTGTGCTCGCCGCTGCGGACCTTGAGCTGGAACGTCCCTGCAAGAGTTTCGGTGGAGACGACGCCCTCCGCAACCTCGACCTGCGGAAGATCCGCGCTGAGTGGTGGGAGAAAGCGGCTCGCCCAAACCGCCACCATGGCCGCGGCGTAGTTCGCGTCCGCGACGTCGGTGAGAAGGTGATCCGCGTTGTCGAGCGAGATGAAGCTTTTAGGGTGCCTGGACGCGACGAAGATGCGCGACGCGTGGTCGATGCCGACCACCTGATCCAGCGGAGAGTGCATGACCAGCACCGGCCGTCGCAGGGAGGCAATGGCCTTCTCGACGTCGATCCCCTCAACCGCCTCAAGGAACCCTCGGCGAATGAGGAAGGGCCTACCGGCAATCTCCACCGAGGCCTCGCCCTCGCTCGCGATGGTGTCCAGATCATTCGGTCCGAAGAGGCGCAAGATATGCTGAAGGTCGGCCGGCGCACCAATCGTCGCTACCGCCGCAATATCAGGCATGTCGGCGGCGGCTACGATCGCAGCGGTGCCACCCAGGCTGTGCCCGACGAGGAGGGACGGTGACATGCCCGCCGCCGCCATCGCATTTGCGGCGGCCCGAAGGTCCTCGACGTCCGACGCGAAGTTCACAGGTTCTCCCGTCCCACCGCCGATCCCGGTCCCGGCGAAATCGAACCTCAAGACCCCGATGCCCGCACGCGACAGCGCGCGCGAGATGTGAACAGCGGCGCGACTGTCTTTCCCGCACGTGAAGCAGTGGGCGAAGATCGCCCAGCCCCGCGGCGTCCCTTCCGGCGGTTCGAGGTGCCCGGACAGCGGAGAGCCAGCCCCACTGACAAACGTAAATGATCTTCCTGCCATGTCCATCAAACCTCCAGCACGCGGCTTGGCGGTTGCGCTCTCAGAACCTTCGACGGAGCTGAGCGGAGCGCACCGCCAACCGGTAATCGTCATCTCAGGCTATCATTTATATGTCTGGCGCATATAGACAAGCCCCTATACCATGATTATATGCGCCAAGCATACTTCTGCGACCTGCTTTCCAAAGGCGGTCTCACGGAAGAGGTATCAGTCAGGCGCGTGGGCCAAAGGACTATGGAACTCAATCAAGTCAGCTATTTCATCAACTTGGCCGAGACGCTGAATTTCACAGCGGCCGCTCGCTTGAGCGGTGTGTCACAGCCAAGTCTGACCCGCGCGATCCGCCGCTTGGAAGATGAGCTTGGCGGGCCGCTGATCTATCGCGACGGGAAGAACAGCCGCCTGACTGGCCTTGGCCATGACGTCGAGGCAGAATTCCGGCGCATGGTGGTCGCGATGAAGAGCGTTCGCAATCACTCGGAGCACTGGGCGATGGGGGGGCACCGCGTGCTGGATGTCGCCGTCGCGCCCACCGTCGGACCAAAGGAATTTACGGCATTCTTCGAGAGCGCATTGGCGGAGATGCCATCCATCGAAATCAAGCTGCACTCGCTCCAGTCGAACGAGGACACATCGGAGGTGCTTTCAGGAAAATACCACGCGTGCATCATGCCGCGTGAAACAAGACCGGAACGCAAGCTGGATGTGCATCCTCTATTTCGGGAGCGCTTCGTGCTCGGCTGTTCTGCAAACCATCCCTTGGCTGCCAACGAGATCGTGCGCGGCGAAGACCTGCTCGAGTTTCCTTTCGTCGATCGCCTGAAATGCGAGTTTCGCGATCGGATCCTCGATCACTTCGCGCGACGGGACTTGCTCATGCGACCTCGCTTTCGATCAGATCGCGAGGACTGGGTGCAACGGGTCGTCGCTGACGGCCACGCCATATGCATTCTTCCGGAACGATCGCCGACCGTGCAAGGCCTCGTCACTCGGCCGATCGACGGATTTGTCTTGGAGCGCGAAGTCGTGATCGCGACAGTATCCGGCTCCACGGCAACGGTCGAGATACGGAACATCGCGCAGCTGGCAGCCCGGTATGAGTGGAACTGAATCACGACGTGAAGAGCTTCGGCGCTATGGAAACTATACGCGCAGCGTATTGGATAAATCTGGGGCGCACTGCGATAGTCGGCGCAATGACTGCAAAGATAAATGACAGTGTGTCGAGCTCTCTAAATAGCTGCGCCTAATACCGCTACACTTTTGCCTGACCATGTTTTCCTCCGGGGAATGGGCTGGCGGTTTCCATAAAATGGCGGACCTTTTTCAGTAACTGCCACATTGAGCGGCACTGATGATTACGGGTTATCGTGTCATGAAGTGCCTGCCATAGCCGTTCCACATGATTCACCCACGGCGAGTAAACCGGCTGGTAAATTACCCTGAACTTGGGATTTGCTTTCAACCAGCGCTGTGTTTCGCGGCTTTTATGGATAATGTAGTTATCAACGATCAGCGTGATTGTTTTCGCCCGCCGGTAAGTGGCTTTCAGGTGCTTCAGCAGAGCGATAAACAGCGCTGAACTTTTGCTGTTGCCGCCCACGTAGCTGACTTTACCCGTGCCACTGTGCAGTGCGCCGGCCAGATAGTATTTTTCGTTCTGCCCCGGCGTCACTACCCGTTTCTGCTGTCCGCGCAACTGCCAGTCCGCACCGATTTTAGGATTAAGGTGGATATCCACTTCATCTTCATAAAATACCGGATGCTCTGCGCTGCATTCATCCAGCGCTTTGTGGATTACCGCCATCTTTTCATCTTTATGTGGGTCACGGATACGCAGAGTTGGCGCGGCCCTGCGCCATACAAGCCCCGCAGATGGCAACCAGCGGCGAACGGTTCCTGCATGTAACTGGCAACCGGTTATCTCATTGATTTTTAATGCCAGTAATTCGGTGCTCCAGCGTGAACGTTGATAACCAAAATCGCCGGGAGAATGCTTTATCAGCTCACGTAACAGGGTGCAGATATGTTCAAAAGGCCAGCGTCGGGAGCGCCCTGCGGGTAAGGATTTCAGGCCTTCAATACCTGAGTGCGTAAACCAGTTAATCCAGCGACCAACGGATGAACGAGCACAACAGAGAGTTCTGGCAACATCGCTGACCCGTTCACCCCGATGAAGCATCAGCATGGCCGTGAGTCTGCGGGCATGATTTTTATCGCGCGTTTTATGAATAGCTTTCTGCATCAGGCGTCGTTCGCCACGGGGTATTGGTGCTATGATCGGCATCGCTCAGTCCGGTTGGTGGTTTTGGTTGGTTTGGCGATTGATCAGATCGCACAATCCGGGCTGAGTTCCCTTTCAGTGATCTACTATTCCGCGCATCTATTTAGATTAATTATTGGAGACTATCATGAAGTTTGAGAAGTCACAGGCAGCAGTTGACCGCCTGACCCCCGAGCAACGCCGGATTACCCAGGATTCGGGGACCGAAAGGCCCTTCACGGGTGAGCACAACGACAACAAGGAGCCTGGCATCTACGTCGACATAGTGTCGGGAGAGCCGCTGTTCGCTTCAACGGACAAGTTCGATTCGGGTACTGGCTGGCCCAGCTTCACCAAGCCGATCGTTCCGGCAAACGTGAACGAGGTGCGGGACAGTGCACACGGCATGGTCCGGACGGAGGTCAGGTCGGTACACGCCGACAGCCATCTGGGCCACGTTTTCCCGGACGGTCCTTCCGACCGCGGCGGTCTGCGCTACTGCATCAACTCTGCGTCCCTTCGCTTCATCCCGCGCGACGAGATGGAGTCCGAGGGATACGGTGAATATCTCGATCAAGTAGAGGAGGCTTAACATGCATCAGCGCGCTGTTCTCGCAGGAGGATGTTTCTGGGGCATGCAGGATCTGATCCGCAAGCGGCCCGGCATCATCTCGACCCGTGTGGGTTACACGGGCGGCGATATTCCGAACGCCACGTATCGTAATCACGGCACGCATGCCGAGGGGATCGAGATTGTCTTCGACCCGACAGTGACGAGCTACCGGCACATCCTGGAATTCTTCTTCCAGATCCACGATCCGACGACGCTGAACCGCCAGGGCAATGATCGTGGGCTCTCCTACCGGTCGGGCATCTATTATGTCGACGAGGAGCAGAAGCGCGTCGCCGAGGATACGATCGCCGATGTGGATGCCTCGGGGCTGTGGGATGGCAAAGTGGTGACCGAGGTCCAGCCGGTCGGCGAGTTCTGGGAGGCCGAGCCCGATCACCAGGATTATCTGGAGAAGCGGCCGGGCGGCTACACCTGCCACTTCGTCCGTCCCGACTGGGTTCTTCCAAAGCGGCATGAGGCCGGCGATGTGAGCCCTGCGGCCGGGGCTGCAGCGGAATAGGCTTCGCTGCCGTTAGTGCCGCGCCGATCCGGTTCGCAACCTCCGACGACCGCGTCAATCGACGCGGTCGTCGAACCCGGCCTTGAAGCAGATCATTCCATTCAGCCGCCGTCGCAGTGCCAGGATCCAGATATGACAGACCTCTCCTCCTTTCCCATCACGCAGCGCTGGCCAGCATCTTATCCGGATCGCTTGCAACTATACGCGGCCCCCACGCCCAACGGCGTCAAGGTCTCGATGATGCTGGAGGAGACTGGCCTGCCGTATGAGCCCCACTTCGTCGACATCTCGAACAACGAGTCGAAGGATCCAGCGTTCGTGTCGTTGAATCCCAACGGCCGCATACCCGCGATCATCGATCCGGCTGGCCCTGACGGCCAGCCCATTGGCATATGGGAAACCGGTGCGATCCTCATCTATCTGGCCGACAAGACGGGGCAGCTCATCTCAACAACACCCGCCCAGCGGTACGAGACTCTGGCCTGGGTGTTCTTTCAGGTGTCGGGCGTTGGGCCGACCTTCGGACAGCTAGGCTTTTTCCTGCGATTTGCCGGCAAGGACTATGAGGACAAGCGACCTCGGCAGCGCTTTGTTGATGAATCCAGGCGTCTTCTCGGGGTCCTGGATCACCGGCTGGAGGGCCGCGAATGGATTGTCGATGATTACTCGATCGCGGACATTGCGACGTTTGGCTGGGTGAATGCGCTGGTCGAATTCTACGCAGCGGGCGACATCCTCGGCCTAAGCAGCTATTCGAACGTGCAGGCATGGCTCGAACGCGGGCTGGCGCGACCGGCTGTACAGCGTGGCCTGCGAATTCCTGCGAGGCCTGCATGGGGTCGTCTCAGAAAACGGAAAATAAAGCACGCTAAGCCGGTTGCAGCGGCCGTAGCGGCCTGAACTTGCCCGCGCCGATCTTGGCGCTGCTGCGCCAGAGGTAATCGCCGGTCAGGTTGATGTGCTCCCAGCCGAGCGGCGACAGGTACTGCAACAGGCCGTCATCGACGGCTTGACCGTGGCCACGCAAGGCGTTCGCGGCCCGCTCCAGATAGACCGTGTTCCATAGCACGATGGCCGCCGTCACCAGGTTGAGGCCGCTGGCCCGGTAGCGCTGCTGCTCGAAGCTGCGGTCGCGGATTTCCCCCAGGCGGTTGAAGAACACGGCGCGGGCCAGCGCGTTGCGCGCCTCGCCTTTGTTCAGCCCGGCATGCACGCGGCGGCGCAGCTCGACGCTTTGCAGCCAGTCCAGGATGAACAGTGTGCGCTCGATGCGTCCCAGCTCACGCAGGGCGACGGCCAGGCCGTTCTGGCGCGGGTAGCTGCCAAGCTTCCTGAGCATCAGCGAGGCCGTCGCCGTGCCCTGCTTGATCGAGGTGGCCATCCGCAGGATTTCATCCCAATGGGCGCGGACGTGCTTGATGTTGAGCGTGCCGCCGATCATCGGTTTCAACGCCTCGTAGGTGGCATCGCCCTTCGGGATGTAGAGCTTGGTGTCGCCCAGGTCACGAATGCGCGGGGCGAAGCGGAAGCCCAGCAGGTGCATCAACGCGAAGACGTGGTCCGTGAACCCTGCCGTGTCGGTGTAGTGCTCCTCGATCCGCAGGTCGGATTCGTGATACAGCAGGCCGTCGAGCACGTAGGTCGAGTCGCGCACGCCGACGTTCACGACCTTGGTGTGGAACGGCGCGTACTGGTCGGAGATATGGGTGTAGAACGTCCGCCCTGGGCTGCTGCCGTATTTCGGATTGATGTGGCCGGTGCTCTCGGCCTTGCTGCCGGTGCGGAAGTTCTGGCCGTCCGACGATGACGTGGTGCCGTCGCCCCAATGCCCGGCGAAGGGATGTCGGAACTGCGCGTTGACCAGCTCGGCCAGTGCCGCCCCGTAGGTTTCGTCGCGGATGTGCCAGGCTTGCAGCCAGGCCAGCTTGGCGTAGGTCGTGCCGGGGCACGATTCCGCCATCTTGGTCAGGCCCAGGTTGATCGCGTCGGCGAGGATCGTGGTCAGCAACAGGTTTTTGTCCTTGGCCAGGTCGCCTGACTTCAGGTGGGCGAAGTGCCGGGTGAAGCCCGTCCATTCGTCTACCTCCAGCAGCAATTCGGTGATCTTGACGTGCGGTAGGATCATCGCCGTCTGGTCGATCAGGGCCTGTGCGGTATCGGGCACCGCCGCATCGAGCGGCGTGATCTTCAGGCCCGACTCCGTGATGATGGCGTCCGGCAGCTCGTTGGCCAGCGCCATGCGGTTGACGGTGGCGAGCTGCGTTTCCAGCAGCGTCAGCCGGTCATGCAGGTACTGGTCGCAATCGGTGGCCACGGCCAGCGGCAATCGGTGGCCACGGCCAGCGGCAATTCGCTGGCCTGCTTGAGGCTGGCGAATTTCGCGGGCGGCACCAGGTAGTCCTCGAAGTCCTTGAACTGGCGCGAGCCTTGCACCCAGATGTCGCCGGAGCGCAGCGCGTTCTTCAGCTCCGACAGCGCGCACAGTTCGTAGTACGCCGGTCGATGCCGGTGTCGGTCATCACCAGCTTCTGCCAGCGCGGCTTGATGAACTCGGTCGGCGCGTCGGTGGGCACCTTGCGGGCGTTGTCGCTGTTCATGCTGCGCAGCACCTCGATGGCGTCGAGTACGTCCTTGGCGGCGGGCGCGGCCCGCAACTTGAGCACGTCGAGAAATTCCGGCGCGTAGCGGCGCAGCGTGGCGTAGCTCTCGCCGATGCGGTGCAGGAAATCGAAGTCCTCGGGTTGCGCGAGCCGCTGCGCTTCGGTGACGCTCTCGGCGAAAGCATCCCAGGACATGACGGCCTCGATGGCGGCGAACGGATCGCGGCCCGCTTGCTTGGCCTCGATCAGCGCCTGGCCGATGCGCCCGAACAGCCGCACCTTGGCATTGATCGCCTTGCCGGATGCCTGGAACTGCTGCTGATGCTTGTTCTTGGCGGCATTGAACAGCTTGCCCAGGATGCGGTCATGCAGGTCGATGATTTCGTCGGTGACGGTGGCCATGCCCTCGATGGCGAGCGCCACCAGGGTCGCGTAACGCCGCTGCGGCTCGAACTTCGCCAGGTCGGCGGGCGTCATCTGGCCGCCCTCGCGGGCGATCTTGAGCAGCCGGTTCTGGTGAACCAGCCGCTCGATGCCGGAGGGCAGGTCGAGCGCCTGCCACGCCTTGAGGCGTTCGATGTGTTCCAGCATGTGCCGCGAGTTCGGTTTGACCGGGGATTGCCGCAGCCAGGCCAGCCACGTCGTCTTGCCGTTGTCGCGGCGCTTGAGCAGATCGTCGAGGCGACGGCGATGCACGTCCGTCAGCGGCTCAGCCAAGGCGTCGTAGAGACGCCGGTTGGCGCGGGTAATCGCTTCGGCGCTCGCCCGCTCGACGGCGTTGAGGGCGGGCACAATGACCGACTGCCGCCGCAGGTGCTCGATCAAGGCTCTGGCCAGCACGATGCCCTTGTCGGTTTGCATGGCCAGCTCGGTCAGCAACTGGACAGCCTGCCGGTAGTGGCCAATCGTGAACGGCTGGAAGCCGAACACCGTTTGCAGCTCGACCAGGTGCTCGCGTCGGGTCTGCTCACGCTGCCCGTACTCGTCCCAGCTTTCGATGCCGACCTTGAGCTGGTTGGCGACCAGTCTCAGCAATGGCGGGAACGGTGGCTCATCAGCGCCAAGGATGACGCCGGGAAAGCGCAGGTAGCAGAGCTGCACCGCGAAGCCCAGCCGATTGGCCGGGTCGCGCCGCTGCCGGATGATGGAGAGGTCGCTTTCGCTGAACGTGTAGTGACGGATCAACTCATCCTTGGTGTCCGGCAACGCCAGCAGGCTTTCGCGCTCGGCGGCGGAGAGGATCGAACGGCGGGGCATGCGGTTTCCTTCTTCTTGAAAACGTAGGTTTGTGACAAGCCCGCCAAGGCAACCGGCGCGGCACGGGAATCAAGGCATTGCGATTCTCGAAAATAGTTCTTGAAATTCTATTCTTGATTGCATATCATCTCAACGAGTTTCGATAAGAAAGGATGCGCATGCGACCGTCTGTTGTGCTTGACATGAAGCGAAGCGCAGTGCGTGAAGCGGTAGGCCGCTTTCGCGCCGCGAACCCGCGCGTCTTCGGCTCGGTGCTGCATGGCACCGACCGGGATGGCAGCGACCTCGACCTGTTGGTCGATGCGCTGCCCGGTGCCACGTTGTTGGACTTGGGCGATTTGGAAGAAGAACTGAAATCGCTGCTCGGCGTTGACGTCGATCTGCTGACTCCCGGCGACCTGCCGCCGAAGTTCCGGGCCAAGGTGCTCGCGGAGGCGCAACCGATATGAGCGAGAACCGCCTGCCCGATTACCTCGACCACATTCAGCAGGCCGCAACCGATGCGCGCAGCTTCGTGGAAGGGATGGCCAAGGACGACTTCTTGGCCGACAAGCGCACCCAGCAGGCCGTCATCATGAGCCTGATCGTCATCGGCGAGGCGGCCACAAAGGTGATGGATGGCTACGTCGAGTTCACCCAGGCGCATGCCGACGTGCCGTGGCGCAGCATGCGCAATATGCGTAATCGCATGGCTCACGGCTATTTCGACATCAACCTCGATGTGGTGTGGGAGACGGTACAGGAATGGCTGCCGGCGTTGCTCCAGCAATTGCCCGCCGTGCGTCAGGATGCCGACGATGAAGACCGTAACGACAACTGTGAAAGAGGGATCTCCGATGACTGTTGAATCGAGAATATTTTCTGTAGCCGAGTATGTTCAGCCGTCCGAAGGCGAGCCTATTCGTTCCGTTGTGCTTGAAACCCGAGACTCAATTATCGTGGTTTGGCATGTCCATCCCGGGCAGGAAATTGCGGCTCACATTCATCCTCACGGCCAAGACACGTGGACTGTTTTGTCGGGAATGGCTGATTACTTTCAGGGCAATGGGATTGTTCGTGCCCTCAGGGAAGGTGAGATAGCCGTGGCAAGACCGGGCCAAGTGCACGGGGCGCGAAATACAGGTACCGAGCCATTTGTGTTAGTCTCGGTTGTGGCATCAGCCAATGCCGGTTTCGTATTGGCTGAGCGATAGAGCCCAATCTCTGGAGTTGGTCCAATGAGCGGTCGGGGAGATAGGTAACAGACATGCAGCGGACACGGCTGCTAAACCAGGTCGCAAACCTCCTTGCGTCGCAGCGTGCCGCAAGCGACGCGATCAATCGAATGGGGTCGGCATGAGACTGAACACCATCCAGTTCCCGACCGCGTAGCCGCCTGTCCTGCCGATCAGGTCTTGACCATCGACGCCTGGGATCAGTCCTGAATGTTCTTGGAGACCACTACGTTATGAGCCGCAGCCGCCGCAAAACACCCATCGTCGGGCACACGACCTGCGGCAGCGAGCGCGAGGACAAGAAGCTCTGGCATCAGCGCTGGCGCACCCGTGAGCGCACGGCGCTGACCAGCGCGTCGCCCGAAGCCCTGAGCGCCCATCTGCCCCTGCTGGAAAACCAGGCCAGCAGCGTCTGGTCGATGGGCAAGGATGGCCGCTCCTACTGGCCCGTCAAGCGCCAGGCCGCCACGGCGGATCGCATCGCCAATCACAAGGGACGCAACCCGCAAGAACGCGCCTCCCTGAAAAAGCGCCTGCTGCGCAAGTGGATGAGCAAATGAAGCTCTCCTTCCATCAGCACATTGCGCTGTTCTGGATGATCGGTGCTCCGGGCGTCTTCGCGCCCGTGATCGAGAACGCCAAGCGGCCCGATGCCGGCGCCGTCATGGCGTGGGGTGTCGCGATCGTGGCGGTGATGATCCTCTTCACCCCTTTGCTGCTGCGCTGTCCACCATTCCGGCGCTGGTATGGCCGGACGGATGCGCTGTCGGAGCGGCAGCGCCAGGCGCTTGCCGAGCGCGGCCTGCGCCGCTACTACCAGACCGCTTTCGATGACGGCTACGTGCCCCGCGTGATGCCCTACGTGTGGCGCATCATCTGGACGGTCGGCGGGTTGATGGCTGTGACCGCCGTACTGCCTACCAACACCGGACGGCCAGCCTTCGATGCCTTGGTGGTCTTCTCGACCTGGTATCCGATAGGCGTGATGCTGCTGGTTTTCGCGTCGAGGCCCCTTGGCCGGTTGATTCGCCAAAGAGCACAGGAGCGGCGGAAATGAGCACGTCAACCATCGAGGCGCTGGCCAGCGCCTGGGCAAGGATTGCCGAGGAAGCGGAATTCCCCGCTGACTACGAGGGGACTGCCACACCACAAGCGCATCGGGCTAGCGAAGCTATTCAGGAGCAGATTCGGGAGCGCATCGTCGCCACCAACGACATGCGGCTGTTCAGCCTGCTGCACCTGCTGGGTCAGGCGTCGCTGCGCATGGAGCAAGCGCTGTGGCCGGAGGATTACGAGCGGATGACGCGCGAGGTTGAGGAAGCCCTGCGGCAAGCCACCGACGCCAACGCCAGATCGTACACCCACGAAGAAGTGATGCAGGCGATGCAGGAACGCATCGACCGGGCGCGAGACAAGCCATGTTGATTGGCTATGCGCGCGTCTCGACGCAGGATCAGAACCTGGAGCTGCAACGCGAAGCCTTGAGCAAGGCCGGATGTAAAAAGGTCTTCGAGGACAAGGTGAGTGGCACGCGGGCAGACCGGCCTGGCTTGGCCAAGACGCTCGAAATGCTGCGCGAAGGCGATACTTTGGTCGTCTGGAAGCTCGACCGGCTGGGCCGGTCGGTCAAGCAACTGGTCGATCTGGTCGGCGATCTGCACAAGCACGGTGTCCAGTTCAGGAGCCTCACCGACTCCATCGACACCGGCACACCATCCGGGCGGTTCTTCTTCCACGTCATGGCGAGCCTTGCCGAAATGGAGCGCGAGCTGACCGTCGAGCGCACCCGCGCCGGGCTGGAAGTCGCCAAGCAGCTCGGCCGCAAAGGCGGCCGCAAGCCGAAGATGACCGACAGCAAGATCGAGTCGGCCAAGAAGCTGCTGGCCAGCGGGGTGCCGCCCAAGGACGTGGCCAAGAACCTCGGCGTGTCCATTCCGACGCTGTACCGCTGGGTGCCAGCCTCCACGCACGCTTAGCGTGCTTTATTTTCCGTTTTCTGAGACGACCCCTGCATGACCATTATCGCCGCATATTATTACAACGAAGGTAAGCGAGTCCGTGAAATCAGGCTCGATGAGCACGTCGAACTAAACGAGAATCGCTCGGGCTTCTGCTGGATCGCGCTTAGCGAGCCCACCGCAGACGAACTCAGCGCGATCCAGACGACGTATAACCTCCATCCTTTGGCGATCGACAACGCCATGCACCCGCTGTGCCCGCCCAAGCTCGAGGTCTACAACGATGAGTTGTACGTCGTCGCCCAGACCGCCGAGCTGGTCGGCGACCGGATCAGCTACGGCAAGATGGCGATCTTCACCGGTCACAATCACCTTATCACCGTGCGGCACGGCAATGCCGGAGCGCTGGGCAAACTTCGGGAGCAACTCGAGGCATCGCCGACGCAGTTCGGCAAGGGTGTCGACTATGTGCTGCACGCGATCTTGCACCGAGTGGTCGACCAGTATCTGCCCATCTTCGAAATGATCGAGGACGACGTCCTGGCGATGGAGCGACGGTCGCTGCACGATTTCCTCGAGCCAGAAGAGGTGGCGCGAATCTTCGAACTAAGGTCCGAACTCACGCGGTTCCAGCGCACGCTCGGGGCTATGGCCGAGCTGGTGCGAAAGCTCGTTCGCGGCCACTTTCCCTGCATCAGCGCCGAAATGACACCATATTTCCACGACGTCGCGGACCATGTCCACCGCGTGCAGTCCATGGTCGACGGCCTCCTGCTTGTCCTGTCCACGGTCTTCGAGGCCAGCAGCCTTCTGGAAGCGCAAAGGATCGGTGTGGTCACTCGCCAGCTCGCGGCCTGGGCGGCGATCTTGGCGGTCCCGACGGCGATCGCCGGAATATATGGCATGAACTTCAAGCACATGCCGGAACTGGACACGCCATATGGCTACTTCGTCGTGCTCGGAGTGATAGCGGTGTTCTGCCTTCTCCTATTCATGCGCTTCAAGAAGGCCAAGTGGCTATGAGTAACGCACTTCGCGAGCTTCTCCGTCCGCCGAGTCACAGCGCGCTTTGTGCGCGAGCGTGTCCAATCCAGTTCAAGATGAAGGTGCTTCCATGACCTCCCAGGTGACCGACGTTCTAGAAGCAGTCCAGTCATTCATCGCCAAAGGCTATGACCGCGAATACCGCGTCAAGGACGGCAATCTCGTCGATCTCGAACTAGGGTCAACCCTCGATGCAGGGGTTTGAGAGCCAATGGAACGAAAACGTACGCTAAGAAGTTAATTCATTGTTTAAATTGAAATTTAGTTCTCTCAGTTCCCCCTTCAAAATATCCTCCGGTAGCGTAAACGTATAATGCCCCAGCATATTGATATGCCCGTGCATCAGTGGGGACAACCGGGCGATATCTTCAACCCCGATTTCTTCTCCATTACTGCGTATCCAGCTCAGGGCTTCCTGCATATAAAGTGTGTTCCACAGTACCACTGCGTTAGTGACCAGGCCCAGTGCCCCCAGCTGATCTTCCTGACCTTCACGATAGCGCTTTCTGATCTCACCGCGCTGCCCGTAGCAGATCGCCCTCGCCACAGCATGGCGGCCTTCCCCCCGGTTTAGCTGCGTCAGGATCCGCCGACGATAATCCTCATCATCAATATAATTAAGAAGGTACAGCGTCTTGTTGACGCGCCCCACTTCCATGATCGCCTGTGCCAGCCCTGATGGGCGCGAGCTTTTCAGCAAAGAGCGAATGAGTTCTGAAGCATGAATGGTGCCCAGTTTCAGCGAACCGGCGGTTCGCATCATCTCATCCCACTGATCCTCGGCTTTCGACAGATCGGCACAACCACGTGCCAGTTCGTCCAGTGCACCGTAATTTGCCGATTTATCCACTCGCCAGAATACCGCTTCACCGGCATCGGCAAGCCGGGGGGAAAACTGGTATCCCAGCAGCCAGAAGAGGCCAAAAATAATGTCGCTGGTACCGGCTGTGTCTGTCATGATCTCAACCGGATTCAGCCCTGTCTGCTGCTCCAGAAGGCCTTCCAGCACAAAAATGGAATCTCGTAATGTGCCGGGGACAACGATGCCGTGGAATCCAGAGTACTGATCAGAGACGAAGTTGTACCAGGTGATGCCACGTCCGGAACCAAAATATTTTCTGTTAGGTCCTGAATTGACGGTTTTCACCGGCGTGACAAAGCGCATGCCATCAGCTGAAGCCACTTCGCCACCACCCCAGCGGCCAGCAAGCTCCAGTGTGGACTGAAAATCAACCAGGCGGGCATTGGCGCTGACCAGCGTTTCTGCCCGGAGGTAATTCTGTTTTACCCAGCTAAGCCGGTGGCGCGTCAGCGCCGGTATATTGTGCTTTATCAGCGGTTCCAGCCCGATATTGCAGGCCTCTGCCATCAGGACCGCGCACAGGCTGATGTGCAGATCCTGTGCCCGGGCCCCGGATTCACTGACATGCGTAAACTCACGTGTAAATCCCGTTCTGGCATCTATTTCAAGCAACAGTTCCGTCAAATCTACTGGCGGGAGTAGCAGCCTTACCCGACTGTTGAGACGATGCAACGATGTTGGCTCCTCCAGTTTCTCCAGGCTGCTGATAGTCAGGGAAGGATGTTTACCGTCATGGCAAATATGAACCTCCGCATTTCCTTCAAAGCGGGATGCGACGGTTTTCCAGGTTTCATCTAGCTGGACCGCCAACTGTTGCACGCCTTTATGTCCATCAGTGGGATGTCCCAGCGCCCGGCAAACGGGGACCCGCTGAGCCTGCCATTCTTCCCCCTGCAACAGCTTCTCGCGGGGATTTCCCCAGCGATCGCTGTTTTCGAGCCAGATGTCCCTTCGACGTAGTGCATCCTGAAGGCGCTCCAGCAGACAAAGCGAGTAACCGGCACGCTGTATCCGGCCCTCCGCATCGTATACCAGGCGTTTCCAGGGGCCGGTAATAATATGTTCAGGCGCATTGTCCAGGATGCGCTTTTTCGAGCAGTTCAGTTCGGTCAGATAATGAATGGCGGACAACGTATGTTCTCCGGCTGGCGCTGCCTGGAAATGCAGGTCGCGCAATACCGCCGGAAGAAAGCGCTTTACCCGCCCGTACTGCTCCACCATTTCGTCATGGAAATTGTTGTTCTGAGGCCGGGCCAGCTCATTTACCTTGCAGACGGATTCTGCCAGCCTGCTTTTCGGTATGCTGTTGAATATGGTCTCCCTCAGTTCAGCATCGTCAGCCTGTTCATCCAGCAACAATGAACATGCCCGCGCCAATATTAGCGCAGCACGATCAAGATCTTTAAGCGTCCTGAGCCGTTTTTTCTGCCCCGTTTTCTTCGCCGCACGAGTGATATCCAGTATCAGCATATCGAGCACATCAACGGCCTCATCCAGCGCCGCAGTCTCCTGCGCTTTAACGAATGCTGTGAGTACGGCCAGTTTTCTCTGCTGTGGCATTCGCGCGATATATTTTACCGACGCCATGCCTGCGTAACGGGCCAAATTACGCAGTTGTATAGCAGGCAGACCGGTAAAATTCAGTCGGGAAAATTCCAGGTTTCGCAGCCGGATATACCGCTCCAGCGCTTCGGTAAATGCCGGGCCGCTGACGGTGACCGGTCCCTTTTTCAGTTGCTCCAGCGGTGAAGTACGCTGCCCCTCAGGAATGTCCAGAAGCTCCGTCACGCGGGCGGTCTGCCAGCTGTCCGGCAACGCGGCCAGTTTCTTCCACAGCCGCTGATTTGCCCGTTCGCGTATTTCACTGACGAGACGTACAAGTGTGGTTGCTCCGGGCAGCAGGACCTTATTCTGAAGCAGCCACGCGGTGGCAAAATCAAACATAAGGCCGGGTCGCTCATTACTGAGCCATGCGCGGGTGTACAGCAGGCGCTTCAGGCGGAAAGACCAGGGGAAATCGCCAAATTCATGGTAACCGTAATATTCCTTAATCAGCGCAGTATGCTCTCTGAGGGTGGTAACCCGTTCTGCGTAGCGGGTAAGGACTTCTGGACGGCGAATATTAAGCTGCACCGCGACAAATTGCTGAACACCTGGCAGAACCCGGGTTAAGTCTGTCAGAAAGGTGCCCAGAAAACGGGCGGTGGTGAGCTGAAGCGCAATTCCCAGCCGGTTATGCCTTCCCCGCCGCTGGTTAATGAAGGCAAGATCCCGCTCATCAAGATGAAAATAGCGCGCCAGCTGCACGTCATTGGGTTCTGCAACATAGCGACCATAATTCAGTTCCTGCTCAGTGGTCAGAAAATCGACGGGCATACCGGCCTCCCTGCCTGATGGTCATGAATTAACAATTTCGCAACCGTCCGAAATATTATAAATTCTCGGACACACTAAAATGGTGTTGTCTAGGTGTCTATTAAATCGATTTTTTGTTATAACAGACACCCACTGTCCGATATTTGATTTAGGATACATTTTTATGCGACTTTTTGGTTACGCACGGGTATCAACAAGCCAGCAGTCCCTCGATATTCAGATCAAGGGGCTTAAAGAGGCGGGGGTGAAAGCCAGTCGCATATTTACCGACAAAGCATCCGGCAGTTCTACCGACAGGAAAGGACTGGATCTGCTGCGAATGAAGGTGGAGGAAGGTGACGTCATCCTGGTGAAGAAACTCGACCGGCTTGGCCGCGACACTGCCGATATGATCCAACTGATAAAAGAATTCGACGCTCAGGGAGTCGCGGTCCGATTCATAGACGACGGGATCAGCACCGACGGTGAAATGGGGAAAATGGTTGTGACCATTCTTTCAGCTGTAGCCCAGGCCGAACGCAGGAGGATTCTGGAGCGTACGAACGAAGGACGGCAGGAGGCCAGGCTGAAAGGTATCCGGTTTGGCCGAAAGCGCATCATCGACAGAAATAGTGTACTGGCACTTCATCAGCAGGGAACTGGTGCAACAGATATTGCCCGCCGGCTCAGTATTGCCCGTTCCACTGTTTATAAAATTCTGGAAGATGAGAGCCGGGTTAATCTGAGCAAAATTTGAGGACGAACATGAGTGATGTAAAGGCATTCAACAATTGCATGAGTGTGTTCTGGCGACAGCATGAAGCCGAATTCTCTCGCTTTCTGACATCGAAGACAGGTGATAGCGAAAAAGCAGCAGACCCGGAGAAGACGAAGGTGATTATCGTGACGCTTGCCGAAACGACACCTGTACTGGAAGCCGCTAACCTGCAGCAGGATCTACGCCGAGCTGGCATCGAGCCGTGGGCATGGGTCGTTAATAACAGCCTGGCAGCTGCTCAACCGTCTTCGCCTTTCCTGAAGATCAGGGCGAACCGCGAGCTGCCTCTCATCTCTGATGTGGAAGAGCAGTATGCAAAGCGTATTGCATTAACAGCGCTACAGAGCGAAGAGCCGGTTGGTATTGACCTGCTGGAAGAAATGGCGAAGTAATAATGAAGGGGGCAAATGCCCCCTTCGTCTTTATTTCAGTCTTTTACCTGAATCATCAACGACTTTTTCACCGTCTTCCTTGGTGAAAGCCGCTTTCTGGGCATCTGGAAGGATATCGAGAACAACCTCTGAAGGACGGCAAAGTTTAGTTCCCAGTGGCGTCACTACGATCGGACGGTTGATCAGAATCGGATGCTGTAGCATAAAGTCGATGAGCTGGTCGTCAGTAAATTTATCTTCTGCAAGACCCAGTTCCTCATACGGCTCGACGTTCTTACGCAGCAAAGCCCGGACGGAAATGCCCATATCCGCAATGAGTTTGAGCAGCTCATCGCGTGAAGGTGGAGTCTCAAGGTAAAGAATAACGGTCGGCTCGATACCGCTGTTGCGGATCATCTCCAGCGTATTACGCGACGTGCCGCAGGCTGGGTTGTGATAAATGGTGATGTTGCTCATATCAGTATCTCATTACAAAGTGAAAGAGAGACGTAGCGCCAGCGCGGCCAGCGTTACAAACAGCACAGGCAGAGTCATGACGATCCCGGTGCGGAAATAGTATCCCCATGTGATGGTCATGTTCTTCTGTGAAAGGACATGCAGCCAGAGCAACGTTGCCAGGCTACCAATAGGTGTAATTTTCGGTCCAAGATCGCAGCCAATCACGTTGGCAAAAATCATCGCCTCTTTGATAACGCCTGTTGCAGTGCTGCCATCAATAGAGAGAGCACCAACCAGCACGGTAGGCATATTGTTCATGATGGAAGAGAGGAAAGCCGTCAGGAAGCCAGTACCAAACGTCGCGGCCCAAAGTCCTTTATCTGCCAGCACGTTCAACACACCGGAGAGGTATTCTGTTAGTCCGGCATTACGCAGACCATAGACCACCAGATACATTCCCAGAGAGAATATGACGATCTGCCATGGCGCACCGCGAAGCACTTTGCCAGTGTTAATGGCATGGCCTCGCTTCGCCACCGCAAACAGAATGACAGCCCCTACAGCAGCAATCGCACTGACCGGGATACCCAACGGCTCAAGGACGAAAAAGCCAACCAGAAGAAGGATCAACACTATCCAGCCGGTTCTGAAGGTTGCCAGATCTTTAATCGCTTTTGCCGGTGCTTTCAGGAGAGCCAGGTCGTAAGTTGGCGGAATATCTTTGCGGAAGAACAGATGCAGCATCACCAGCGTGGCGATAATGGCTGCGATATCCACCGGCACCATTACCGACGCATACTCAGTGAAACCCAGCCCAAAGAAGTCTGCAGAAACGATGTTAACCAGGTTGGACACGATAAGCGGCAGACTGGCCGTATCGGCAATAAACCCGGCGGCCATGACAAATGCCAGCGTAGTGCCTTTGCTGAAACCTAATGCAAGCAGCATGGCGATAACAATTGGCGTCAGAATCAATGCCGCACCATCGTTGGCAAACAGTGCCGCCACCGCTGCGCCGAGCAAAACGATATAGGTAAACAGCAAACGCCCGCGACCGTTACCCCAACGTGAAACGTGCAGCGCCGCCCATTCGAAAAAGCCCGATTCATCGAGCAGAAGGCTGATAATAATCACGGCAATAAAGGTCGCCGTCGCATTCCAGACAATATTCCACACTACAGGGATATCACCAAAATGGACTACGCCAGAGATCAGCGCCAGTACCGCGCCCAGCGTCGCACTCCAGCCGATCCCTAATCCCTTCGGTTGCCAGATAACCAAAACGATGGTCAGGACAAAAATAGCGCCTGCCAGTAACATAAATCCTCCAGACAGGACGGCTTTGCCGCCCTGTATATACAAAAAAAATTAAACAACCAGCTCTCTGAGTTTCTCGATGCCAGTGGGCTCTGCAGCCATTACCGGTACTAACGCTATGCGGCTTGCATGCTGGTTTTTCACAACCTCGATTTGAGGACGCTCTTGTAGGGCGCGCTGGCAAAGCAGCGGCGATTGCGTCTGTGCAATCGAAAGGCTGTTATTGATAATCCAGCCCCAGGGATGAATCCCCGCACGTTCAAGATCGGACTGCAGGTTTGCCGCTTCCAGTACAGGTGTGGTTTCAGGCAGAGTGACCAGCAAAACTTTGGTACGTTCCTGGTCCTGAAGCTGCATCATCGGAGTGGTAAAATGACCTTTATCCCCCATCTTCCTGGCAATCTCACGGTGATAAGCCCCGGTAGCATCAAGCAGTAATAGCGTATGCCCGGTAGGTGCCGTATCCATGACCACAAACCGTTTGCCAGCTTCACGAATTACGCGTGAAAACGCCTGGAACACCGCAATCTCTTCTGTGCAAGGAGAACGTAAATCCTCTTCGAGCAGCCGTTTCCCAGCCTCATCCAGATCCCTGCCTTTCGTCTCAAGAACATGCTGACGATAGCGTTCAGTTTCATCGTGAGGGTTGATTCGGCTGACCTGCAGATTTTTGAGGCTGCCATTGAGCGTTGTACTGAGATGTGCAGCAGGATCTGAGGTGGTGAGATGCACATCAAAACCCTTATCCGCCAGACTGACGGCGATAGCCGCAGCCATTGTGGTTTTGCCCACACCACCTTTGCCCATCAGCATAATCAAACCGTGTTCACTGCGGGCGATATCATCAACCAGGACAGACAACGACATATTCTCTGGCTTGTTCTGTGGGCTTTGTTCAGGAAGCGATGTTATCTCAGCGTGTTCGTTGAGCAGGCCTTTCAATGCGGATACACCAACCATGTTCAGCGGCTGCAGGTATAAGTTGTCTGTCGGCAAATCAGATAACCCGGCAGGAAGATTTGCCAGCGCCTCTTGCTCCCGTTGCCATATTGCAGCGGCCAGTGCATCACGTTCTGCTTCGCTCGCAGGCAGGACACCGTTAATGACTAAATACTGATTTTTAAGGCCAATAGCTGATAATTCGTCATGAGTACGAGCGACTTCCTGCAGTGTTGATTTTTGCAATCGCGCGACCAGCACAAGGCGAGTTCGTTCAGGATCGGATAATGCCTCAACCGCATGAGCATATTGCTCGCGTTGTTTTTCCAGCCCAGCCATTGGACCAAGACAGGAAGCACCATCCGGGTTACTTTCGATGAAGCTGCTCCAGGCTCCGGGAAGCTGAAGAAGGCGAATAGTGTGGCCAGTTGGGGCAGTATCAAAAATGATGTGATCAAAGCGGGTCAGCAGAGAAGCGTCAGTCAGTAAGCCAGTAAACTCGTCGAATGCAGCGATCTCTGTCGTACAAGCTCCTGAAAGCTGTTCACTGATGCTGTTAACAACGTCATCAGGCAAAAGACCTTTAATAGGGTCAACGATTCTGGCGCGGTATTGCTGGGCGGCGTCCTGCGGGTCAATCTCCAGAGCCGAAAGACCAGACACAGCAGTCACGGGCTGGATAGTGTTACCGATAGTCTGATCGAATACCTGACCGACATTGGAAGCCGGGTCGGTACTGACAAGCAGAACACGCTTTCCCAGTTCAGCCAGACGTATAGCCGTTGCGCAGGAAATCGAAGTTTTGCCTACACCTCCCTTACCGGTGAAAAACAGGTAAGACGGGATATTCTCTAAGAATTTCATATGTCCTCCTGACATACTCAACAACAGGAAGTTTTACCACCACAGCAACTGGTGGAAGCTAAACCCACCTTTTCCAGCGGTATACCAAACCAGCGAGCCAGTTCAGCGCGTTTTGGGTATCGCCCGGCCATCACCGTTTCACCATCAAGCAACAGCAGCGGAAGCCCTTCAGCTCCAGAAGCCTCAAGGAATGCTTTCGCTTTTTCGTTCTCAACGAAGCTCATAGGCTGCTGCGCCAGGTTATAACGTTCGATCTGAACCCCACGCCCTTTCAGCCATTGCACATCAGCAGAAAAATTGACCAAAACCTGATCGACATCTGAACCACAAACGCCGGTACTGCAGCACATCGCCGGATCAAACACCGTTAACATTTTCATCTTTAACACCTCATATTCGTAAAAACATATATGTACAGGCAAAATTTTTAGATACAAACAGCCTTACCGCTGCCAGAGCAGTTGGCCGATGCCAGCTTACGGGCGATGGCCTGTACGTCGTCCTGTTGACTTAACCAGGCCTGCTCAATCACCAGGGCAGCCCAGGAAGGAATATGCGGGGATAAGCGATAATGAACCCATTTCCCCTGCTTGCGATCCAGCAACAGGCCACTTTCCCGAAGCATCGCCAGATGGCGGGAGGTCTTGGGTTGTGATTGTTCCAGCGCTGTGCAGAGATCGCATACGCACAGCTCCCCCATCTCCCTGAGCAGTAGCACGATACCCAGGCGGGTTTCATCAGATAGTATTTTGAAAAGTTGTAGGGATGCAATTTCTGGCATTATGTACTCCTGCTATGAATGGGTATTGTCTCTCCACCAAAACAAGAAGTCAAAATCATATGTGTTTTCTCGCATGTGAGTGCAGGTGTCACTATGCGGTTGAAAAACGACCTGATGTGCGATCGTTACGTTAGTTGGGTAGGTAAAAAAGTCATTTGAGGCTAAAACATTGCTTAGTGCGGGCTTTCAGTTCATAGAGAAGAATGAATAATATCAATTATAACAATTGGTTATTTCCTTAGCGTACGTTTTCGTTCCATTGGCCCTCAGACCCCCTTATTGAACCGTTCTGCGGGTGATTCATAGTCTAGCGTTTTTCTCGGTCTTTCGTTGAGCTGTCTGGCAACGCTGTTTAGTCTCTGCTGACTGTGAACCGATAAGTCAGTTCCCTTTGGAAAATATTGTCTGAGCAACCTGTTCGTATTTTCATTTGAGCCACGTTGCCAGGGAGATTGAGGATCACAGAAGTAAATCTGGATGTCTGTTGCTACAGTAAACCGGGTGTGGCTGGTCATTTCAGCTCCCCGATCCCAGGTTAATGTTTTATAAAGCTCAACAGGCAATTCCCGGGCTTGTCTGATGAGTGCAGATATAACCGTTATGGTCTTGTTGTCCCTGATTTTAGCCAACATAACAAAGCGGGAATGGCGTTCTACGAGGGTGACGATATAGGAGTTTTTCGAGCCCTGGATCAGATCACCTTCCCAGTGACCAGGTATGGCTCTGTCTGCGGTTTCCGATGGCCTTTCGCTGATAGGTATCGCATTCGGGATTTTCCCTAATCCTTTCCCTTTAAGTGATGACGTTCGGGATCTACGAACCGCTCTTCCGCTTCTGAGGCATTGCTGTAGTTCTTTTTTTAATGCTCCCCGGTTTTGTATAAAAAGCGTTTTATAAATCGTTTCGTGTGACACATGCATTTCCTGATTATCCGGATAACAGCGTTTCAGCCAACCGGCGATTTGTTCCGGCGACCAGTCCTGATGCATCTTTTCTGCAATGAGTTTACACAATGTGGGGCTTTCAATTAGCTTGCAAGGTTTTGGTCTCAGAGCACTTTCCCACGCAGCTGTATCTGCTTTTGCTGCACGGTATTGTTTTGCACCTCCATGCCTCTTGATCTCGCGGCTAATCGTTGAGGGGGCTCTTGATAATTTATCAGCGATATCCCTGATGCTACGTCTTGCTACCAATCCTCTGGATATCTCCTCTCTTTCATCAAGTGAAAGAGCCAGCCGGTGCCGCTTTCGAACAGGAGGGCGATACCCACCAGTCTGGTGGATAGTCGGCATAATAGAAGAATGAAATCTGTCGAACATTCTGGCGATATCATGCAGGGAATCACCTTGCTTATACCTGTCCCAGATAATCGCCTTCTGCTCTGGCGTGTAGTTAATCCGAGTTCTTCGTTTCATGGCAACGTCCCCCCTTGATTAAGGATAGCGTTGCATCGACCCATTGAACTCACAGCTCAAAGCCGACCGTCAGATAAGATTGTATTCTATCCGCGGAAACGGTCAGTTCAGGTCTGAGCTACTACAACTGAAGACCCAATATAAAGCCGGCGCAGTGAAAACTGCAGCCGGCTTTTTTCGTTGTAACGATCACTGTTGAGGACGATATCCCGAGCGGGGTTTGCTCTGTTCGACATCGGTTTGTTCAGCGGCAGAAGGTGTATGTTGCCCGTCGCCCGTTGAAATAGTCTGAGAATACGCGTCATAACCTGCCATCCTTCGTTGTTGCGGATCACTCAATGGCAGAGGCTCCTCCCCTCCTTCATTGAACCAACGCACCATAGAACACGCCTGCTGAACAAAATCAGATTCACCCTCAAACTTAAGATGCTCCCAACTTTTATTCTCTGCCAATGCCATCCCGCCGGCGATATGCTCACCTTCATTCACGCGATGATCACCCACTTCGATCCGCTCACCTTTATCCTGAAGCTCGACACACCCATCACGCACATACTGTACCGTCCCATCACGTGTAACCTGTGTGGCATAACCGTCTAATGCAAAGGCCGGTGTATCGTCAGCCACGGCGCACACAATGCTGTTGGTTGATATCGGTGCGGTACGTTGTGTCCGTTTCATGCGATACGCAAATGCACGCAGCTGAGCGATGGCGGCTTGATCATGACTCAAGGCCTGCTGCTCAACCCATTCACGGTAAGACAGTCGACGGTTAGCGGGATCGGCTTTGAAGGCAGCACGTTCGTCCTTAACCGCGAGACGCAATGCTGCCATGGCTTTCATGCGTTCGACTTCAATAATGTGGTACGTCAATTTCCGCAACAACGGATCGCCAATGGCGACTCTTGCTCGCGCCTTCTGCCAGGCAAAGCGTTTTGACTCATTCTGGTAGCGTCGTTTGACGACACTTGCATCTAACTTTGGTCGTTTCCAGGCGTGTTTATACGCCTGGTAACGTGCTTTCAAATCTGCACGTGCATCTGCTCTCGCCAGGCGACGCTCGAGCCGGGCAGTCAAATCACGCGCATGCAATGTTGGCTCATACCGGAACTCATGCACAATGGCATCAGTCGCTGTCGTAGTGTGATCTTTAGTATAAGTACCCACATTTTCCAGGGGCTGGAACTGACCCAGATCTTTCTCCAGACAACCCAGCGTAAGGTCAGGATGAACGCTACTTGCCTTCACCGGAGGAAGCTCGGGATTGTCGATAGAATAGATGGCCAGCCCTTTCCCTTTCGGTTTCAACGCTAACCCGGCATTCACTAAAATGCGGTGAACATCCTTCCACGTCAGGTTAGGATCGGCCATAGCCTCATCAATTTTAAACCCACATTCAGTGACGGCGTAGGTATGGAGGCTTTCAACATCGGCGTAATACTCCAGTGCCTTGGCACCAGAGGGAGTCAGGCTTTTCTCGCGTTTTGAGCGAACAATTTCGCCCTGATCGTTAACAGCAAAGAACCCGTTCGTCGGTGTCCAGTTGTACTTGAGTTCTAGTTCACGTGCCGCTTGCTGCAGTCGGATCCGAGTAAAGGAGTCATCGGCGGCTTTATAGGTTTCTGGATGAATACGGTTGGCAGCAACGTGGCAATGGATGTTGTTCGTATCGGTATGGATCGCCGCGACGTACTGGTGTTCCGACATACCCAGTGCCGATAAACTGTGACGAACGCTATCAAAGATGTGCTCCGTTGACGGGTTATCTGTTTCTGGCCATGACAGGAAATAATGCAGCACGGGATCCTTGCAACGCGTGTTCTGCAGTGCGACTGCATTCATCTCGACCGATGCAGTCGTAATGTTGAAGCAGTTCGTCTCACACATGACGCCATCAAACATCACCTGAGTATGACCGTGAGGATCAGCATGCATGATTTGCTGCAAGTCCGCATCGCCATTACGACTGATGTAATCAACGAGGTGGTTAAAGATAGCGTCTTTTGAACGTGGGCGTCGCCAGCCTGGGTGCTCGGGTTCCAGTGGAGTGTCGGGTTTATCTTCGTCGCGGACAACGGTATAGGCGACCAGCTGTAAGAAGCTGCTCTTGCCATCACGCCGTTTTTCCGGGATTCGAATAATCATGCTGTCAAACTCACTCCATACCCACTTTTAATATTGCCTTCTGAATCGCCATCAACACATCAGAATACTCTTTACTCATCACCCCGCCGCCCTCTTTAAACAAGTGCTTTTGCAAGCCACCAAGGCGCCGGAGTTCCATAATCAGCTCTGTATCACACTTGGCTTCTATACGACGACCGAGCGCGCTACGAAGCATGAAGGCACCTATGCTGAGGCCTGCTGCGTCAGCCTTCTTCATGACGGCTTCTTTGTCTTCGGGAAAACAACGAATGCTGGGAAGCAGGGCTGTTCTGTTCCGGCTTTCGCTTTTACTCATGGTGAGTTTTCCCTTCTAGTCTCGTCAGAAAACAGTCTCGTGGGGTGTCGGGGCTCTGCCCTGACCCAGCGTTTTGTTGAACCGACTGCGTGCAGGCGGTGCTACAAAACACATCTGGTCCCGTCTTTGAAACCGGATATCTGTATTATGGCTGATATCACCTGTTTTGTCATTACACCATGGGAGAACTTTTTCGGGAGTTGTGCTTGTTGAAGGCATTCGTATACTATTGTCATTATTGAGATTAATGAGAATGGAGACGTTGAACATGGCAGCAAAAAATCAGTACAGCTCAGAGCAATTAGAATTGGCTAAAGTTCAGCTTGATGAGCTTCCAGATTTGAGCAAAGAAAGACTCACTGGAAAAGAAGTTCTGGAAGGATTGAAAGACAAAATTATTGTATTGGCTACGCAAAAAGGGTACACCGCCAAGGACATTAAATCCGCCCTTGAAGCATGCGAAATCACAGTCAGTGAACGTTCCATTCAGGACATGATAAAAAGCACAGTTTCCTCGAAGAGGAAAACAGCAACACCACGTAAGTTGAAAACGATAAATAATGCACAACCTGATTCAGTTCATAGTGGCAATTCGGCTGCACAAAACTAAAAATCATCTGGTTACGGTTCAATGCCGTGACCAGATGAAAGGTAAATATACGCACAAAAATGGATTTAACTGAGATGTGTACAGCATTCTCCTTTAGCATTCGATGTGCTTAAGGAGAATAAGAAGATTTTCACCAGTAATACGTGGGCATCTCGTCTATTGTATCCCCATCAGCATCAAACTGAATCATGTTAAAATCGTACTTGAGTATCATCGAATAGACAAACTTTCTAAATTCCTTTGACAATCCTAACGCTTTCAATCGCAAAACGATGTATCGGTATCCCCACAGGTCAATAACAAACCCATACTCATATTCCATTATCCAGTTGTATTTCTCAGTCGTGCAATTTGCTATCAACCCCAGAGTCGCATTGTCTTCAATCGTCATGTGCGCTGTGCTGCACACCAAACACCGTTTTATCTCAACTGTTTTTCTCATAAAAAATCCTTATAGGCGGCAGATTACTGCCGCCTGTTTATAATTATTATTTCAATGCTTTCATCGCTTCGGCCATTTTCCACAATGCATTATTGAGCTTAATATCACCTGTAATGCCATTCACGGCACGCGTTCTGCTACGTTGCCCTTTTGCAGTTCGACCATCAATCCCACCCTTGATCATGTTCTCCTGGACACGTTGATAGGTTGTCCATAAATCCGGGTCATTGTCCTCTCTGCGCCTTGCCTGCAACACTTGTTCTGCGGAAATGGGTTGATGCGTGTCGAAGTATTTGTAACCCAATGCAGCATCTGCATAGAGCATTTGCTCATCACGATTTAACGTTATGGATTTCATCTCTTCACGTGATTCCGTCACTTTATCGAACAAGCCAAGCACCTCATAAGCCCCGTCAATAACTTGTCCAACCACGTCCCCCTTGTGAGGTACACGAACCTCACCAAACGTATCACCGCACACCAAACCGTTATTGCACACGAAACGAAAAACGCCGGGGATCATCTGGTAACTGCTGCTGCCGTCATGACTGTTTAGCAAAATAATTTCCGGAACTTCATCATGTTGACCGAAGCCATTACGGCGCAGGCGAAGCATATGGCGGGTATGCCCCCTCTTGCCTTCATCACGAACTTTAGTCTGACAGGCGTAAAACGGTTGGAACCCTTCTTCCCGGAGTTTATCCAACAGGCTGATCGTTGGAATGTAGGTATAACGCTCGCTACGGGAGGCATGTTTCTCCTCAGAAAAAACACTGGGTACAAATGTTGCCAACTCGTCGTTGGTCAGCGGGCGATCTTTACGGATGACATTGGCGCTGCGGAAACCTGAATATAATCTTTGCATTTTAATTCTCCCAAACCCTGTTTCTGGTGTTACTCCCCTTTCCGGCGTTGCCGGGCGCGGAGCGTCTTGTGCTGTGACATTGAGACCGGGCCGGGGTACAAGACGAAACCACAAGGGCACCACCGCAAGCCGCATGCGCAAGCGAATGACTGAAAGGAATGAGTGCGAACGGGTGAGGATGGAGGCGCAAGCGAACCCTTGTGGGATCGACGCCCCGGCTCAGCGTCTGTCACGGCAAAAGACACTCTGAGCCATGCCTGTTGGCAAGGAGTGGCACCGAAATAATTCACCTGGCAAAGCCAGGTCGCCTTAGTGTTGCCGCAATCTGTGGCAACAGTGAAAGCGGCGCCGGCGAATAGCCGGCTGCAAGCGCGGGGGTGTTTCGGGAGGTGCCGGCTCAATGCCGGCAGCGCCCGATAGCCGCCCTGAGAGGCGGCACAATAAAGCTAACAGGTATAACCGCGCTGAATTTCCAAATAGCGCAGTAACTGCGCCCACTCAAACACTTTTAAGGCGGGGACACGCGCCGGTTTACGCGCATTACGTTGTTGCAAGATGTAGCGCCCGATCGTCTCGATATATTCATCAATAATCATTTTTTGCTCTCCGTGAGAAATGATGTCCCGCTGCGTTATAGCAGCGGGAAACGATGGGTTTTAGGCAGCAACCTGCGCCGATTCCGTTTCACGAAACGCACTCACGTGCGTCATGATCTGACTGTGCGACAGCGTGACATGATCGCGAAGTTTGAAATACGCCTCCCCGAACTGAACATAAATGTCGGTTATGTTACCGCTATACATTTCCATCATTTTGAAGGACGAATAACCCGCGCTAAATTGCCAATCCAGCGGCGGCAACATTTCCAGCTTTTCCATGTATTCGTCTTTGCTGATGCGCTGAACCGGCAATTTTGCCGCATCATTCATCGCACGCAAGGCCGCTTCGAACGTCACCAGTTCGCAAGCTGGCTTGATCTGCTGTAACTGTGCCAAGGTCTGGCCGCAGGAGGTGACATACTCCCCATCCAGCCAGATAGCCACACCAACCGGCCACATTGTCCCCGGCACATAAAAAACCATTTGTTGTTGTTGCTCGATCGTTGACATAACCACTCCCGTTAGTCAGTGAATCAGAAGCCGCGGCGACTTCTTTCTGGTGTATACCCCTTTTGGCTTTTTGCCGGCGCGGGGTGACTGGCGCCGTGACAACATGACCGGGACGGGGTATCAGCTGACGATGCAAGGGCGGGACCGCAAGCCGCATGCGCAAGCGAATGACCAACGGGAGAGAGTGCGAACGGGTGAGGATGCCGGCGAAGCGAACCCTTGTGACGGCGGCGCCCCGGCCCAGGGTCAGTCACGGGGACGGACGCCTTGCGCGTAGCCAGGGCTAAGGGAATACACCAGAAAGGGCCAGGCTTTTGCCTGGCGGCATCAGCGAACGACCGCACAAGCGGTCGGGCAGTGAAAGCGGCGCAGGCGACAGCCTGCTGCAAGCGTTGGGTGCATTGGTTCCTGCCGGCTCAACGCCGGTTGGAACCAACAGGGCAGTGAAAAAAGAAAACGCACAGCAGGACGACGGATAAAAGAAACGGCGCCACAGGCGCCGTCTCACGATGTCAGTCGTTAGGGGGTTGGTCAGACAGGTCACCAGAAACCCGTCCTTCCCATCAGATAAACAAATCAGCAGGGACATCAAAACGCGTCGCCAGCGCCTTAATGTGCTGCACAGTCAACGCACGGCGACCACTGAGAATGTTACTGACATTACTTTTAGACCCCAATTCATCTTCCAGATCAGCCGCTTTCAAACCATGCTGATCCATCAGGGTACGCAACGCGGCGACCCCGGTAGGGATCTCCGCCAAGCGGCGGTTAAACGCCTCAAATTCCGGGGCGCTGTTTTCATACTCTGTAATTTTGGCCGCAAGCGGTTCAAAAAGCGGGTTGCTCAGCTCGTCGCGATCGACAAGATACTCAATCAGCTCAAGCGCTTTTTTGTATTCAGCCTCGCTTTTATCACCCGTCATCAGAGGAATGCATTTCACCGCGTTGGCAAATGTCGCGATCATGCCTTCGGCACTGGCGGCGTCGATATGAGTGGCAACAGTCATTCTTTATGCTCCCTATAATACTTGGTTAACTTGTCGTATTCGGCATGAGTCGCAATGTGCTTAACAAAAACCTTTTGTTTTTCAAAGTCAATGAAGGCCATAAGCCGCAGCGTATTGCCGGACACATCGATAACCCACCACTTTTTACGGTACTTGAAGTTATCCAGTGACGGGATCGCTCTTTTCATTTCATCCGGGCTGTTGAAGGTCTTTTTTTCCAGAACCCGCATCAAATCCAGAAGCGCCAATGCGCTATTAGGGTATTTACCGGCAGCCTCGTTAAACGGCTGTCTGCTAATTACATGCACTGCAGATCCCTCTACCCTGTTTTCATCTTGAAAACATTGTACTCTTCAATCGCATTGTTTTCAAGTTGAAAACTATTATTTTCTTCATTGAGCGCGTATTTCAAGCCGCTCCCCTCATACCTTACGTGGCAGTTTATTCGGAATAAGCAACGCGTTGAATGCCCGTTCGTCATCAGTCAAATCAGCTTCAACCTGCTGCAATCTTTCCATCACCGCCCACAGCGCATCAGATTTGTAATGCTGCAGGTTACAGCCAGCCATGCGCGGAAACCGCTCGAACCACGCGAAAAATCCCTCGGTCAGGTCGTCCTCGTAAATGTCGCGCTTGCTCCAGTACGCATACCATGCGCCGACCGTACTTGGCGTTACAAACGCCAGTTCAACTTCGGCCTGCGCCAGCTGATTCTGATAGCGACGGCGCTGTTGCTGTTTTTCCCTCGACTGCCAACGGTCTTTCCGTTCGGCCTGCATATCCCACTTTCGTTCCCGCCGTTCCCGGCAAAGTTCGCCATAGGCGGGGAACAGGGTTGCAGCAACATCGCCGGACAGCGGAAGTGGACTATATTGGCCACCGCTCTCAATAAGCCTGTCCAGCGCCTCAATGTATTGCTGGATGGATGATCCACCCCGCTCATCCGGGAAATAGTTTGACGATATTTGGCGAATATCGCTCGCTAAAATCTGCCCTCGACCGTTGTTCAGAACCTTGAAAAAGGCTTTGGCATACGGAAACGCGGCGAGCCGCTTGCCCTGCTCTTTCTTACGCTCGACCAACACCACGGCATGGACGGCGGCTTGCTGATATTCGTTGACTGGCACCAGTGCGCGATTATTCGGGATCATACGCAAAATCCCCCCATTCTCAGCGCAACCGCCAGTTTCTCCGGGCGGGTGAATCCATGACGGTAGTACTTACCGACCACGTTCAATACCCGATTAATCGTCTCCGGCTCAAAATTGTCAGCGGTATGCACCCAGGCAATGCAGTCGCCCTGGTTAGCGGTTAACGATGTTCCCTGGTACGGAAGAACAGCAGACCAGCCCGGCACATCCGCCCCCGCGCTACACAGATAAATCGCGGTAACATCATCCCCCTTCGGGCTAATCCGACACACCACGGGTACCTGCCCACAAAATTCGCACACCTCTTCTGCGTTCGCTACCCACCCCTTCGGCAGCGCCAGCGCACCCAGCACCGCATTGTTCAGCATTCTCCGCCACGCCCTGCACCGATCGCGATACTCTTCCAGTTCGGTAGCACTCATCCCGGTTAACTGCTCAAGGCTCAATCTTTGATTTTTCATGGTTTTGCTCTGCCGCCTTCCGGCGGCAGCTCCCTGTCAGTTAGGCGGCAGCGCGGACGTCAGCAGCAGAATCAGTGTTGAGGGGAGTCCCCGTATCAGTGGAACTCTCCAGCACGGGCTGCGGCGGCGCTGCGGGTGACATGCAGACGGGCAACCAAGAGGTCTCTTTCAGCACGGCCTCGGCGAACTCCGCCGCTTCTTTGCGTTTCATGCCCTCGGCGTCGCTGGCATTACCGGCGCGACCAGCACTGTTGAGTGCGTCAACAATCTGGTCTTTGGCGATGCGTGAAAAATAGTTGGCAGAGGTCGGTCTCCACCAATCGCCGATCTGGAAGTTCAGCGCCTTCTCAACACGCGCCAGCTTGGTACCCACGCGGTTGTCATGCAATTGGCACTCTCTGCCATCGAGACCGTGGGAAACACAGTAGGCCAGCAGCGCCAGCACGTCTTCCTGTGGCCATTCCAGTAACCAGTCGAACCCGTCGACCCACTCCTGCGGAAAACGACTCAGCCAGCTCTCATGCAGCGCGTTCAGCGTCTGGTTAGCGAGGCCGTTTTCACTGCCTGCGTCCGCGGATTGGTTCAGGCAGTTGCTGCGTTGGCTGTCCACGGAGGTATGCAGTTCGCTGAAATACCTCTTTCCAAAGATCCGGCGTGTCAATGTGAAGGTGTGCAGGACAAGAGCAACCATCGAATTTTGTGCCAGCGAGGCGGCAACGGCCAGAGTGCGTTCGGCAGACAGACTGTTGACCAACACCTGCGATAACCCTTTCTCTGAGGGTGGGGTTTCTTTATTGGCTTTTTCACGCTCGGTTTTCTCAACCAGCTCGATGTCTTCCATCTTCATCAAACCGCGTTGGATATTAATTTTTCCGTCTTGCAGATAGGCAACCACACCCGCCGTGTCGCGTACATCCAGCGACCATTTGTTGATTTCAGCGTGTTCGTTGATCTCGGCAAGACGTGCGTTAATTTGCCCGATACGCGGGGTATGCTCCCACTCGTCGTCGGCATCAGCGCCCTCGAGCTGGCTTTCGAGCAATTTTTTCTCAGACTCCAGTTGATCAACTTCTGCATTCTGCTCGTCGCTCAACGTGGCATGGGCATAGAGCACGTCGAAAACCTTTGCATCCTCACCCCAGCTCCTCACTTCCTTGCACCGGCCTTGTGCCCAAGCCCAACCTTCTTCTTTAGCGACAACGTCCGCCGCGTCCTGCAGCTTGGCAAGCGCCATCGTTTCCAACTGCAACCGATTTGTCAGGATGATGCTGTCAGCAAACAAATCTTCACGGGTTTCACCGCCTGCCGCTTGGTAGGCTTCCAGCCCAACGAAATCGACCAAATCACTCTCTACCGCTGACACTTCATCGTTCAGCACGCTTTCACGCAACGCCTTGGGTGTACGGTATTGCTCGTAATAATGACCCTTTTCCCATGCCTGAATCTGACGCGGGTGATCATCGGTAGCGCCCAGTGCGGCTAACTGGTCAAAATTGATGTCGTTGGTTTTCAGCAGTTCCAGCAGGGCTGGCGCGACGGTCGTCAACTTGAGGCATTTTTTGACATGAGCCGTGCTGTAACCAAGGATGGCACCGATCCGCTCTACAGACGTTCCCTTTTCCGCCATGACGCGGAAGCTTTCCAGTTGGTCAGCTGGCTCCAGATTAGAGCGCTGTACGTTTTCCGCGATGGAGATGGCATGAGCGTCGTCTTCACTCACTACCAAGACGGCTACCCTGAATTCTGGCGTCACCGGAACGCCTGCCGCAGACCGGCCCTGTTCCATCAGCATGTTGAGGCCCAAACGGCGGGTTTCACCGGCAGCAACCCCGTACAACCCATCAGCCATGAGATACACGACGAGATTCTGCAGCAGCCCAGCGCCTTCAATACTGGCCGCTCGCCCTTCAATATCTGCCTTCGTGCGGGGCGTTATGCGCGCATTGAGATCCGTCGCAGCCAGCTCTTTGAGCATGACATATTTCAACTCGGCCTGAGCCAGAGTCGCTTCAACAAACTGAGCAGCATCCGTCTTCACGGTTTTTTTTGCACTAGGCTTGGTCGTGGTCTTGGACATGGGTAATTCCTCCATCAGTGATAAAACGTGCCCAGAATCCGCCCTATCCGGCTTCTTTCTGGTGTATTCCCCTTTTGGCTTTTTGCCGGCGCGGGGAGTCTGGCGCCGTGACACAAAGACCGGGACGGGGTATCAGCTGACGGAACAAGGGCGGTGCCGCAGGCCGCAGCGCAAGCGAGTGAACGACCGGAGGGAAGGAAAGAGTGCGAACGGGTGAGGACACCGGCGAAGCGACCCCTTGTGCTGTCGGCGCCCCGGCCCAGCGTCTGTCACGGAGACAGTCTCCATGCGCTGCAGCCGCAGACTGGGGGAGACAGCGGAAAGAGCCAGGCCTTTAGCCTGGCAGCCTTAGCGACCGGCCGCATAGGCGGTCGGGCAGTGAAAGCGGCGCCGGCAATAAGCCGGCTGCAAGCGCCTTGCCTTGACCTTTAGCCATCAGACCCTAGCGATAGCCCGAAACCCGCAGGGGTTCGGCGGAGTCTGAGACGCCGGTAAACCGGCGGAACTGACGGAGTGGGGCTGACGACCCGGCACCGCCGGGGAGCCGAACGGGGGCCATAGCCCTTGATCTTCGAACATAAAGAGGATGTGAGCTAAAACAAAATCGACGCCAAACGCATCGCCCATGGCTCAGAAAATAAACGTCAGGGAGAAGATCCGGGCAGAACGCCCGGACAATAATTCAATCAATTGCGCGAAAAATCAGCGCTCTCTCAGGGTGACTTATGATGCTGACATAATCTTTTAGCGCATCCTGACGGTCGATAAGTCCCTGACAGGTCAACGCATATTCGCTTCCCATCTCGGAAACCTTCCAGGCAAGCTGATTCAATACAAACAGGGTCGCTATAATTCCAGCGGCATCGGCCGAGACCTCTGCATCGAAGTAGTTCCCCGGAATACTCAGCCTGTACGTGCCCTCAGTCGGGGCAATGTAGCCCGTTGGCCGGGTTGTTATGATATCCGTCCACGGCGCGACATGGCCGCTTAACCCGCGCGGAACCTCGTAAAAAGCCCACATGCCCCCCTCGTAATTACTGTGTTTATGCAGAAAGCTGATCGCCATACTCTCACCCAGCGGCGTCGCAAACAGCCTCGGAACAAAGGCCAAACGGCATCGTGCATCGGTAACTTCGATTTTGGTCACGGATCCCGCATCGGATTGGACGGTATTTACTGAGGTATTCATTGCTTCTCTCCGGCTTCTTTATGGTGCCCCTTTCCGCTATTTATGAGTGCGGGGAGCACGTTGCTGTGACACCAGACTGCCCCGTTCCATCAGGGGCAGAAACAAGGGCGATACCGAGGCCGCAGCGCAAACACCCGCCCCTCGGGAGGGGGGCGAACGGGGGAGGAAGCGGGCGTTAGCCTGTACCCTTGTTGATGAACCGGAACAGGGCAATGTCTGTCACAGCAAAAGTGATCACCGCCGACAGCACGTATAACAAGGCTCAGAGTGAAGCCGTTGGCAACGGCTTTCCTTAGCGGCCGCCAATGGCGGCCAGTGAAAGCGATCTATCCTTCCGCTTTGACGATATCAATCGCGTGCTGGATAGCATCCCAGTTGATCCCAAAATTGGCATCATGGTTGTCATGAACGATTTCCATCGCCGCCTCAATTTCGCAGGCAGTCAGCGCACCGTCTAACTCAAGAAAATCATCATCCAGCCAAAAACTGCCCACACACAAAGCGTCTTCGGGATAGCGTTTTAAACGGGTAATCAGCCCTGCAATCGTCATTCGTTCAAACATTGTGGTATTTCCTTTTGTGCCAAAAAGCGCCCCAAAGGGGCGCAACCGCCGTATTACCCGCCGTAATTCGGGACGTTACCTAACACATATTCCGGGCCAACAACCTCGGCGTAACCGTATTCATCACGCTCTTCTGACCATTCCAAATCGTCACTGGCACTGTCGATATATTCACCACATGCATAGACGTGATAACCGCAGAACCCCTCACCTGCCTCACTGAACGTATGAATGACGTGACAGGAAAACTGTTTACTCAGCGCCCGGATATCGGCACATTCCGGAGGAGCCCACCGTGTATCAAAATCAATCTGCACAGTCCCTTCAAAGGCCATCACATCGACATCTGCCTCGTTGAAAAAACTCACCTCCCCTTCGTCCCGGGCAAAATCGGTCACGGCGGTCAGTTGGTCTGGGTTTCCAGTCACGATAATTCGGTTTGCACACCAGTTAGGCATCATTCTTCTCCAGTCAGGTTATCGGATATCGGCTTGCGCCGTAGCCAAAACACAGACGTGCGCAAAGCGGAGAATGCAGGGGCCGTACCGCAGGCCGCAGCGCAAATGACCGACCGCAGGGAGGGAGTGCGAACGGGAGAGGATACGGGCAACGCGAACCCTTGCAGGCGTAGCGGCACGGCTACGTTCGGGCTACGGCGTAAGCCCAGGCGACGCCATATCATTTTGATCCCCGCCTGCAGGGCGGAAAAAGGGAGAAAGCGCGGAGGTTAATATCAGGGGATCGGTCGCGGCCGGTTCGAGGCCGGCAGTGACCGTTGGGAGGAAAAAGGAAAATGACAAGACAGACGGGAGCGCGATGTTTCGGGGCCCCGGCCCTGCCGGGGATCCTTTTCGTGGCCAGCCCTGGCCACCATAAACCCTGTGCTAGTTCACGTCGATATTGACCAGTTGATCCAGCACCTGCAGTAGCCTGGCACACGGATAGGTTGACCAGACCGGCAACAACGTGGCCAGCGTAACGGCCTGGGCGGCCAACATCAACCGACGCGGCAAAGGCCCCTGCTCATAGTGCTTGACGGTCCGCAGCGAAACACCAAGATAATCCGCGGTCTGTTTTTGCGTCCAGCCCAGCGAACCCCGCCAGGCCTTCATACCTGCAGAAGGCATAACAAGCGATACCACGCCTCTGGACTGGGGTGTTATCTGGTCATGCCGCGTCAGCGCCTGCAGTTGCAAGACGATTTGCGGTGGGTCCATCCGGAGCAAATCGGGGAGCAGGCGGATCAACATCAGTGTCTGGATCCCCAGACGCGCCGATCGGGACACGCCACTATTTTCATAGGTTCGGTAAGTCCGTTCTGACACCCCCAGAGCATGAGCTGCATCCTCTTGCCGCCAATGGCTACCAGGACGTAGCGAACGCGCCTCAGACAGCGTAAAATATTGACCGGCACGCCATAATCTCAATTCAAAAACATCCATGCATTGCCATCCTTTCTAAAAAACAGGCAATTTATGCACCCTGAAACGCGATAACAAACACATAATCCGGCAATAATTGCCCCCTTAGAGCAATTTACCCAGTTTCTTGCGCGCCTCTCCCAGGGGAGCCAATTCGCTCGGCTGTTGAACAGGTTCGACCGGAACCACCGATCGACAATCCTCACCGGACAACGCCGTAATCACGTCGCGGATCGCCGCCATATCGGGTTTCCAGCCGGTTGTCTGGCTGACCAGGTTGACCAGCTGTTCGCTGGTCAACTGGCCGTTATACATCGTGGCCAGCAACACCGGTAATCGTGGGTCGAGCTGATGTAATGCCGCCGTTGTGATGATGGCATTACGCAGGAAATCCCCGCGTACTCGCTGCGAAATGGATTCAACCACATCCAGGGCATGGCGATCGGCTTCGCAGTCCAGCTGCAAATAGCTGGTAAATTTACGGCGGGTATCACTGCTGTTATCGCTCACGGTTATCCCTCTTGTTTATACAATGCCATTTCACTCGCCAGCGCCATTTGCGGGCTTTCGACCAGCGTTATACGCTCTGCCGGCAGTTTCCAGGCTTTTCTTACCGCAGATTCTATCAGCGGAGCGCCCCCACCGACCAGCCAAACCCGGTTAACGTGGCGGAATCGCGCCAGTTCGTTCACCACACGATCGCCAAGCCGGGTGATACCGTGCTCTATCGCGGCGATAACGTCATCAACCCGGGAAGCATCATTAATCAGCTGTGACAAAAAGGCGCGATCATGGCGGCGTTGGATCACCGTATCCGCCACATAGGCGCTCGTATCGCTGTCCGCCATACGCAGCGCCGTCAGCGCGGCCTGCGTCACCATCGAAACACCCAGGGTGGGATTACCGTGGATCGCCATCACATCGTCGAACTGCCCGACAATGACTCCGGCATCGAGCGTCGTACCGCCCAAATCGATAACCAGGGACGTTTCCAGCGGCCCAACATTCTCCCGCACCAAGGGAGAAAACACCGCAGGCAGGGATTCTGGCATCACTTCAACAGCCGCCACGGTAAAGGCCTCCCCCTTGTTCAACGTCACAGGCCGAAGCAGATTGTCGATTTTTCGCTGAATATTAACCGTGTTTTTCTGACAGTCTTCGGTATAAAACTCACTGATCGGCAATGTGACGGTCAGCTTAACCGCTTGTGGCTCAACACCACTGTTTAGCAAGGCATGATGCACCGCCAGGAGATTGGTATCACCGTACTGATACTCAATGTGGGTCGTGCTGATCGCCTGTTGGCTGACATCGTCAAAGGTGTACTTTACGCCATCAACGAGATAGTTGAACGTGCGACGGCTGCCGATACCATCGATTTTCCATCCCTGACGGAAAGAATTGGGTGACAAGGTCGTGCGTAAATCCCCCGCCACATACCAGGCCAGTTTCACATTGGTAGAGCCATCATCACAGCAAATATGCATTTCACACTCCTTTAGTTACTCAATTTGAGTATCATTATAAGAAAAACATAGACTACATCAAGATATAGTTACTCATTTTGAGTAAATTTAAATACTCAATATGAGTTTGTTATGTACTCACTCGCGTCGTTACGCATCAAACTGAGTCACTTTATGATTGAAGAACCCCCTACTGGCTCCATTGAAACTCAGCATGAGTATCAATGGAGCTTTATCACGCCGCGGTGTTGTCATTAACGCGAACCGGGCAACACTCTTAACCCACCGACGTCATACAGAACTCGGTTTGTGTAATGAGAAACTCAAGATGACCTTGTTTCTCGAGCAGATGGTCAAAGGTCGGATCGTTCGACGGAAGGCGTTCCATAAAGTCGTCCCCACCACATAACCGGCAGGCGTCATCAAACACGTCGCCACTGTCACGGATCGTCGGATCCAACCCTTCGGCGTAGGCCAATAACCGCTTTCCTTTGGTACGCGCTGCCGCCATCAAATACACGCCTTCATCCTTGACCAGCAGCACATCACACCCCTGTTGACGTGCTTGCGTGATCACCTCAAATGTCTTTTTACCTTTGAAACAAATCTTGTTATTCATAGCGATATCCAATTTTTTAATGGGCGACATTCATCGCCCTGATGATTATTTGTAGACTTCGGCGATGACGGTGGTCAGTGCATTCTGGTTCGACAACGGCTCCAGACGAGCACTCAGCAGGACCAGTTCTGTTGCCAGTAAGCTGGCGGCAACGCTGAGATGTTGATCATGCTGTTTTCGACTATTGATGTAGCTCAGCAGGGCGAATGCAGCATCCGGGTGACTTGCCTCCATCGCGGTAAACCCGGTGGTTTCCGCGTCAAAGTGCCCCATCGCTGTCAGTAATACTGCCTGTCGCCATAACGGAAAATCGGCATAAACACCGGCGGTGTGCAGGTGTTGTCCAAGGTGGAAGAGATCGGCCATCAAATCGCTGAAAACCGAGGTGACATCGCGATCATCGCCCGGGCATCGTTCCAGGAACGCCAATACGGCTTCCGCCGCCCCAGAGACGCGGACCAAAGTGGCCTCCGTCGCCTCATCCTGCAGCGTACTGCTCGTCTGGTTGGTGGCCAGTTCGGCCAGAACTTCTTTCAATAATTTCGTCATAAACCCTCCCGTTTCGACTTCTTTCTGGTGTATACCCCTTTTGGCTCTTTGCCGGCGCGGGGTGACTGGCGCCGTGACAACATGACCGGGACGGGGTATCAGCTGACGATGCAAGGGCGGGACCGCAAGCCGCATGCGCAAGCGAATGACCACCGGGAGAGAGTGCGAACGGGTGAGGATACCGGCGAAGCGTACCCTTGTGACGGCGGCGCCCCGGCCCAGGGTCAGTCACGGGGACGGACGCCTTGCGCGTAGCCAGGGCTAAGGGAATACACCAGAAAGGACCAGGCTTTTTTGCCTGGCGGCATCAGCGAACGACCGCACAAGCGGTCGGGCAGTGAAAGCGGCGCAGGCGACAGCCTGCTGCAAGCGATGGGTGCATTGGTTCCTGCCGGCTCAACGCCGGTTGGAACCAACAGGGCGGCAAAAACAGAGAAAAAGGGGGCCATGCCCCCTTTCCCTTAAACAGCGTGTAACACCGCCTTGAATTTCGTGATCATATCAACCAGGCGAAGTCGTTCGCTCCAGTCGTTGGCGTAATACATCGGGGTATGCCTGACTTTAAACATTTTCATCGTCAACGTATTTCCGGTATAGACCGAGGCCGGTAATCCCAAGAGCGCAAGCTGGATAAAACACATATCCGCAGCCAAAGGATCGATATCGGTACAACGGATATAAAGCGCTTGTTGCGGGTTATACCCTTTAGAGAGCAGGTGTTCAGCAGCGGCGATCACCATGCCGCCCGAACCACTGGCAGGTTCATCCAACGTGATAAACGGGCGATGTTCCAGCTCTTTAACATGGTCCCCGAGTGTCAGGGCGGCAATGAGTCGTGAGACTTCGCACGGCGTGAAGAATTGCCCCATCGACGACGAGCCAAATTCAAGCTCCATAAATATCCCGCCCAGCAGGTCATCCATTCCCCCTTCCATCGCGTCGATTAAGAAACAAAAAAGTTGCTGCATCCTCTGCAGATCTACAGCCTCGTATCGCTTACAAATCTGAACCGCTTCTTCCCTGCCCTCCTCTGACCGTACTCGCGCCAAATCGAGTTCGTTAGCAGCCAGGCGAATGAAGTCGCGGAAAACATCGAGACGACGGTGATAGGTCGCGATAACAGAGAACGTTTTGATGAATTGTTTTCTGGCTTCGCGTGGCGTCAAACGCGGCGCACGTTGAACCGGGGTTTCAGGGGCTAACAGTGCATCGAAGGAAAGTTGGTTGCTCATGGTGTGTCTCCCTTGGGAGGCAAGAACTCATTTTCTCGCCATGGCGCAAAAACAAGGCTCGCCAGTCAGGGATGTGGCAGGTACGACGGCCGAAGCCGCATGCGTAAACGAGTGGAACAACGTGAAAGGAGTGCGAACGGGTGATGCCGGCGGCGCCAGCGAATACTTGCCACAGACCAGCGCGAGGCTAGATTAAGCGCGGCGAAACATGAGATCTCGCGCACCATCACACAACAATTAAAGTAATATCATTTTAATATCATAACAATCCAATAAAACAGGCTTGACACACAAACCCAAAAGACTATTATTTAAACCTCATTTCACTATCAAAGTAATATTAAAAAAAGGTAGAAACGATATGATTATAACAGTAGGAAACACCAAGGGCGGGGTAGGCAAAACCACTTTGGCAGTAAACATCGCTGCAGCACGAGCACAACAGGGTCGAGATGTATTATTGATAGATGGGGATCGACAAGGCACGGCTCAAATCGCTGTTGGCATAAGGGCAAATGATGATTCGCTGCCAGGTATCGCCTGTGTGTCTTATCCCGAAGGACCGATCCTTCGTGCTCAAGTGCTCCAGCAAAAGATGAAATATGATGACATCATCATTGATGCCGGTGGCAGGGACTCCACAGCGTTACGTGCTGCTTTAGTGCTATCCGATGCACTGTTGGTTCCATACCGTCCTGGAAGCTTCGACGTTTGGGCTCTTGAAGACATATCTGCACTGATCAAAGAAGCGCGGAGTGTGAGAGATGGGTTGAACGTTTTCGCTATTATCAACGCTGCCGACTCCAATCCACACTCGATTGATAATCGAGAAGCAGCAGAAGTGATTGCAGACTTCCCAGAACTGACACTAATCCCCAAACATATTGTGGCGCGTAAAGCGTGGTCGAATGGGGCAGCATCAGGGAAATGTACGCTTGAAATGAAACCAAGGGATCCCAAAGCTGACGCTGACCTGGAAAGATTAATATCAATCTTATTTTCATAGTCATTTAACACTATTTGAATATCAAAGTAATATTAATAAACGATTAAAGAGGTAATAAATGGCTATTGTAAGACCCACGAAAAAACACACTACCCCTGCTGAAGACAGCGCAGCAGAAGCCTTTATAAATTCGGCTCCAGATGGCGCGGCAACGCGAAGAAAGGGCGTAGTAAAGGGCAAACGCCAACAGATCACGTTAACGATAGATCCTGAGATTTTGGACCGGCTCGATGTGAAAGCCGCTGAAGATGGAGTGTCTCGGGCTGCGCTCATCAACATCGCAATTCGCCAGCTATTGAACCGAGGAGCCACAGTTGGAGGCGGGAGTTAATTAACTATCATTTTAATATTAAAACGCTATGAAAACAGGGTTGTTTGAATTGCATTTTGGATGGTAATTGAGAGGAATAACCAATGACACACGAAGTTATGGAAAAAATCATTGCCCTGGCCGATTACCAAAATATGATTAGCCCTGGGAGCCACCCAGCAAAGGGGCAATTCGTTGTCACCGGCACAACCCGCGGCGATAACGCAATACGTTTGGGTTATTGCATTCAGGTTCGAAAAGGCCGCGGTCAATTCGGCTCTGACATGGTTTTTCTGCGCCATCCGGACGGGACAATAAACACGCATGAGAATCAGTTCTATCTCAGCATGACAGACGTACAAATTCAGCTTGCTCGTTCGGTCTTCAGCATCATGCCAGAAGATGAAGATGACTCACGGGGCTATTGCTGCTGCGGAAAAATCCGCGAATTCGGGTTCGTTGTCGAAAACTCAGGTTCAGTACAAACACCTGATCACCCGTTTGTGATAACGATCTCTAGTGAAAACGCTTAACAGAATAGTTAGGAATATCAATACACTAATCGCCAATCAAAGCAAGATTACCACAACATCAAAAAAATATCTTTTAGATATCATTTTAATATTAAAATGATATCTAAAAAAACAATTCAGTTTTTAACGTGAAGCAGTAAAACTTTCTCCGCAAACCCCTCGTCCAGCACATAGAAATAACACTCCGGGACGTTAAGTACACGTGCCAGTGAGCACATAGTCGTAAAGGACGGGGTGTAGGTACCACTCTCGTATTGGGAGATCCGCGAACGAGCAGTGGCTTCATCAATACCCGCCAGTACGCCCAGTTTCTCTTGTGTAAGCCCAGCCCGGAGGCGGGCGCTTTTCAGTCGTTGGGGAACCATGGTCAGCCGTCATAGAAAGGATTGACGACATGTTTAGCATCACTTAACATCAGACTTGTTTAGAGTTACTAAACACCGAGACACCAACCATGCAGTACGCCAGGAAACACCAGGGAAAAAAGGCCGGTCATTGACCGGCCTGTCTTTTATTGGCATTCCACACACCAGTCATTCTCCGGGGATCTTTCAGTATCGCCACAGCGTCCACTCCAGGCATCGAGAACTGGTCGGGGATATAGTGGAGCAGGACGATCACTTCCACGACAAGCAGTCCGGGTGACCCCATGTTCGAGCGCCAAGGCTACTGGGTAATCGATATTCACCAGCATCGACGACGGCACGTTATAGTAGGCTACCGCATGCAGGAGCTAGCCAAGAATGATAGGAAAGATCATTGATGCTCCTTGAGAAGTGCCACGCGAAACTGGCGCCGTAACGCCCCACGGTACGATACCAGTTTTACGCAGCACAAACTTTTATGAATTGTACCAATCCCACAGGAAGATTGCCCCAACGGCCGCATACGTCAGCGCTAACCTCCGACGTGCATAGGTTTGGAAAAATCAGTCGGAAGTGAAAAAGTGTCGTAAAAATGAATAAAAATCGCTGTTCATGAACTGATTGTCAGTTTCAAAATACCATTTTTTTACTAAATAACATATTGAATAATAATGATATTTAATCATAATTTAATCATTTCAAAAGTCACCTGTATCTAGATAAGACGGTTTTTGCTAAGTACAATTCAAAAACGTTATCGAACAGGAGGATTTATGAACACTCTCTACTTAGTAATTTATCTTTTCATCGAACTTTCAAAAGTTGCGGACAAGCTTATTCCTCTATTTACCAGCGCATCTTTGTTAGTTGCGTTAGTGACAGTGCTGACCCTTTTGTTCAAAGGAAAAGCGTAATGGCGAAAAAACTCTGGATAAAAATGCCCACAAACTGGATTCACAAGGAAGGCTTGCGAGCATTTGGTTGGTCAGTCCGTTCTGTAAAAGTAAGCAATGCACATAAAATCGCGGCGCTGCAATTGTATGTAGCGATAGCTATGACATGTGAGGATATGGAGATAACTAACCAAGAGGGGACGTCGCTAACCTGTTTCGCGTCATCACTAACTTACAACAGGCTGCAAGTGATGACAGGACTGAGTAGAGCGTCAGTTGCTGGCGGTCTGTCACTTCTTGAAAACAACGAAATCATTAAGGTTTTCAGAGAGGGGAGGAAAAATTACTACAGCCCGGCTGACTATAACGGAGTCAGCGGGTGGTGTAAGGTTCCGTATCGCAGACTACTGAATGACCAGGGTAATGTGACAGCTTTTCACGCATTTAAGTTACGAAGGAAAGCCGAACTGCATGCCCTGAAACTGTATCTGTACCTATGCTATGCACGTCCTAACACGTCTCACTTTACGATGGCCTCCTATGAAGCCATCAATAAGGCGACAGGTATTCCTGAAAAATGTATCCCAGCGGCATATACCGTTCTGGTTGGCACGGGACTACTTTCACACATAGATAAAAGTGCCGAGGAAGGGGCCACAAACAAAAGAATGGCAAACTCCTACTACATTACCGGCTATAGGGATCTGCTCCAAAATTTTTAACGTGTGCAATAGAAAGGCCCAGCGTAACTCACTAAGCATCACGATGAGATTACTGTCATGCTGAATACCGCTGGCTAACATCAAGTTTAAAAAACCAAAGTTAGGCACGGTTTTGGCAGAAAAACACAGAGCAGATACATAGAGGATCAGAGGCTGTCACGCCAGAAATCGGCGCTAAAATTATTCAGCCTACCTGTCGTTGTCTGATACGAGTCAGGGATCAATGCACCGTCTCTCCCTTCTCTAAAATATTGCTGCACTGATTGGAGCCCTAGCGATTTTAGATGCTCCCACTCATGAGACAACTCACTTTGCCTATTTTGCTCTTGTTTAGCCGCACTGAGTTTGCGGGCCGGATGTGGGGATAAGTAGTCCGGCCGCAAGTCAGCATTGTGTAGAAAAGTGATGCTGCTGTATGACCAGTCATCCTCTACAGACTGGCGCCAGTGGTAACAAACCCTAACCGTCAAACGTTCACTAAAATGAAGTGGCCATAGAATTTGCTCGTCGATGCCAAAGAGCAGTGCGTCGACTTCTTCCACATCCACCCTCGATTTCATCTGACTTACTGCAAAGGATAAATTATCGCCAGCTTTACGGGCTGAGTACCCCGTTTCTTCGCGCTTTTTCGTGGATTTAGCCCTGCCATGTGCAGAAACAGCATTTTCAAAGTTTGATAATTCTCGGGCCACATACGAACCGCACCTGTAAAGCTGGAGGGTTTGAAGAGGGTAAGTCCTTTCCTCTCTCAGGCTTTGCCTTATTAGCTGATCCAGCAGCTCAATATCTATCGCTTTAAGGGCATTTTTCACGTCTCGTGGGGTATTTATCTCACTCATCAAATTTATTCCCTTCTTGCCAAGAAGATCCATTGGAGAGTCTACTCCGCTGGTTTTTTAGTTAGTAATGCAATCATGTTCCTTTCAGCATGGCAATAGCGTCAAGTTCCGGCATCGAGAACTGCACCCGGTGCCGTGCCGCCACATCCAGCGCAAACACCTTCGTATAGACCTCCGTGGAGCTGATCGACTTGTGTCCCATCAGCGCCTGCAACACCTTGAGTGGAATGCCGGCATACAGCATATGCATCGCGTAACTGTGCCGGAAGGTGTGTGGGGTGACCGGCACAGAGAACGTCACCCCGTCGCACGCAGCGGCGTCTACAGCCTCTGCCAGCCAGCTGCGCACCGTCCGATCGGTGATCGTCCACAGACGTACCTTCTCCATGCGGCCGGATTTGGGATTACGACGTTCCTGCGGAATTTTCAGCGTGGCCACCATCGTCTGCAGCTGCGCGACGTACTGCGGATCGGACAGCGGTACCAGGCGGTGTGCGGAGTTACCCCCCGGAAGTCGGCCAGCCGTTCGGGCGGCTTTTTCCGTGCGTTGCTTGAGCGTGGCCAATTGCGCGAACGGGTAGGGGGGCGCCAGTGAGAAATTCTCGCGCGTCAGTGCCAGCGCCTCGTTGATCCTGGCTCCGGTATTCCACAGGGTGGCTATCAGCATTTTGCGGTGCAAATCCGGCACATAATGGAGCAGGGCGCTGATCTCCGGCGCCAGCAGGTATTTGGGGTAGTCGTCGTGAACCTGCGCCATCTGCCGGAGCGCCAGCGCGGCCGGGTAATCGATAGCCACGGGCAACGGTGCCGGATTAACTGAATGCGAGCCAGGCAGAGCAGGGAGGGGCGGGATACTCATGGCTTTTCCTCGATCGATAACGGCGCCAGCGACTGGGCCATCAGAACAGCCAGAACGCGGCGCCGTTTTCTTTCCTGCCGCCATTCTTTCCAGAGGACGTTCTGGGCCGACCAGGCGGTCGCATCAAGGCGGGTATGCGGGAGGCCCGCTAACTGCCTCAGTCGCCGTGCCTGGATGATGGCCTTGAGTCCGAGACGGGTATACTGGTACTGCCGCGCCTCAAAAAATTCATCAAAGTCGGGGGGAATATGCTCTGCAGAATGAATAGTCCGATCAGCCTCCCCCTGAATCACCGGCAACTCCCTAATACGGTACATTAGCTTTGCGGGTAACACTCGCCAGTCCCCGGCAACAGCTGAATAGTCGAGGACAGGAACAGATATTATCGGAACCGTGATAGCTTTGGAGTTCACGTCACCGCGATCGGTAGCAACTCCAGCACAGCCCTCTACAAATTGCTCAATCAGGAAGACCAGCTCAGTGGCGATAAAAAGACGCTCACTGGCCTGCTTCGCCGCCACTGCTCTTTCCTCCCGCCGGCGGGTAAAGTAGTGGGCCAGGTACACACCGCCCAGTGCCGCGCCGGCGGACGAAACCGCCGTGATGATCTGCGGCCACAGGCTGGCGCTGTCTTTGACGATCTTCACACCCTCAGTGGCAATAAACCAGTCGCCCATGTGTGTTCCTTATTGTTGTCGATAAATCCCGCCCAGCTCTTGCATAAACGTCAACATCCAAGGTCTAAAAGAATCTGAAACCTTGTTGCCCCATCACTGAGATCGACAAAATCCCCCCGCTGCGGGTCTGGCCGTTCGTCAATGGCTTCATTATCGTGGATACGAAGCGCCCATCCTTTTCCTGGAGGGGCATTCCATATGGCCAATACATCACCTGCAGAAGAAAGGAGATTCCTCGATAGAAAATCGCTTCGAATTCTCGATGAATCGCGCAGCCATAAAACGGGGTGAGTAGTTGCGAGATGGTCATACACACAATAAACCGAGTGAAAATAATTAGCGTCAATATCACATGACTTGCACATAAATCCCCATTGAAATTGTCACATCCCGCAATCACCCCAGTAACGATGATCTCCCTCGCAGTTTCCTGCCGTGAACATTACACATCTTATAATAAGTAGGCATATAACCACGCAAGTAAATTACCGGACGCCTGTTTCCGGGTGATCCGACTTTCTGGCTTATGACAACTTTCCGGAAGTGTACCACGGTCGGGGAAGGAGCAAAGTGCCCTTTTTCGCCCCTGCGCGGTGAGTCACGGGAGAAGGATAAGACACAACATATATTATAATATCCAGCCAGAAGTAGCACATGCTGTGCTTGGCGGGGCGATAGGGGAGGGTGGCGATCGGCAGATCCGGGACTGCCGGAAATCGGATCTGTACAAAGCAAATGAAGAAAAGGGGAAACATAATCGCTAAATCACTGGACATGTACGGCGTGCGCACGTACAGTTACGGTATCCATAACGCTACAACACAGTATAAACCCGTACCCCAAGCCCAGCAAGAGAGATCCCCATGGAAACGAAAGACCAACGCATAGAACTCCGACTGCCTCAGCAGCAGCTCGAGGATCTGGATAATTTCATTAGCAACATTGAGGGTCAGTATAAGCCGTCCCGTTCAGATGTATTGCGTACGTTTATTGCACAAGGTATTCGCGGGAAATTTACCCCGGCCAGTCAGGAAGCAGAGATGTTTCCCCTGGCCGCGCGGCTGAACCTCTTTTTCCAGCTTTGCCAGCTGCAGCAGAGTAGCAATGTGCTGCCCCGCGCTTTCGATCACCTGCGATACACGATACCGAATTACACCGAAAGCACCGTGACTGCGGAAGCGCTGGTTCGTCAGGTCTATCTCCAGCGTTATATGTGGTTCTTTGAGCTCGACGTGAAGCACCTGCAGTCCATTAATGACCATCTGAGAGGGGACCAAATCCTGTCGCTGATGGATCCTCAGCACAACCAGGAGGTCTGCAATACCCTGGATACGGTGATGGCCATACGTGATATGTTTGCCCGGATAGGCCAGGTGATGGAGGAGGCTGAACAAAAGGCGGGGGACGAACAAAGCGTCAGTGCCGCGCTGGCCCGTATTCGCGGATATGCGACTGATTACGATGTCCCACTCACCTTCAAGGGCTATCCAAACACGGCAGCGTATACACAGCAGATCCAAATGTGGGCCTTAGTTGACTGGATTGACGAAGGGGAAGGCAAGCACACTATCAGCGAATACCGCTTGCGTCAGGATAAGGATATGACGTCCAAGTACGCCATCATGCTGGAGATCTACCAGGACATCTGCAGTAACCACCCATTCAATCTTGACGGGCTGGAGCAGATGGTCAAAAGTCGCCGTTTCGACTGCCACCCACTGAGCGGCCGGTGAACTGAAGGCTAAAACGAGAAAAACCACCGCGAGGGTGGCTTTTCCGAACTACTATTGTCGCGTGAGGCCTGAACTACGGCACACCGCTTTGATGTGCGAATTAAAGCAGATACACGCCACGTATGTCAAATCTTTTTCTGAAGGTAGCGAGAATGAGCCTTGATTTGTTCATTAATAAAGAACGCCTCGATATCTATGTACAACACCTCAAGATAGCTCCGGCTCAGGTAATGCCCGCCTATCACTGGAACAAAGCACTTTGCGGTGCCATGCTTCCGGCACTTCAGTGTCTCGAAGTTACGTTGCGGAATGCTCTTGATCATGCAATTCAGTCGAATCCACCGCCAGCCGCAGTCGCGTCTTCACTATGGCTGACGGACCATAACTGGATATTTGATCTTCCCCGTTACATAGGGAATAAAGCCTTTCCGAAAAGCAATGACCGGTACAAACGACCACATCCTCAAAAGCCGGCACAGCCAAGAGATGCTCAAGGTTTTTTGCTGGATCAGTACGGAAAGCGTGTATTGAAAAACACAATATCTGTTGAAAATCAGGTAAGTAACGCAATTAGTGAAATTGCCAAAACGAGTAAGCTAATCACACCAAACCGTGTGATCTCCGGGTTGTCCTTTGGCTTCTGGACTCAGCTACTTACACGATATTACGAAAATCCTAAGGGTGGGCATAAAACGTTGCTCTGGCCCCATCTCACGCGAACGGTTTTTCCAAATGCTCCGGCTCATTTTGAACGGAAAGAAATCTGCGACCAGTTTTACCGTATTAAGGAACTGCGCAACAGATTGTCCCACCATGAGGCTATCTGGAAGTTCCATCATGATGATCCTCAGACGGGCAAACCGAATTATGGAAATCCTGTTTATGGGGCACAGGCCAGTTGTAGCCTACTGAGAAAGCATTATGACGATATTCTGGATATGATCGGATGGATGAATCCTGACCGGAAAACGAATTTTCTGAGCCACTCGGCAAACCTGCGATTCTATGCGCTGTGTTCTGTAGACGGATTGAACAGTTATATCGCCCCCGAAAAAATCAAGGCGCAGATTAAGGTTACACGCGGGGGTAAAGGTATCAGCAAGTTAATCAGGATAATTGAAAAAAATGAGTTCATAAGGATTGTGAAGGAGGGGCAGACAGTACTCACCATCGGTGCTGACAACTCCTTTTCCATTCCCTGAATGCTTATATTCTCTTTTACTCATACAAACCCGGAGTCCTTCCGGGTTTGCCAGAAAACGGATTGAATAGGCCCGGGTTTCGTAGACACTTTTTTGCCTCATAATGGAGGCTCAATGAAGGAGTGTTTATGTCAGCCAAAAATTTCACTGAAGAATTCAAAATTGAAGCCGTAAAACAGATTAACGAGCAGGGATAACGTTCTGTCAGATAAAAGCACTCTCGTCCCCGAGAAGACAACCCAGTAGGCCATGACTCACGAAGGAACAATGACATACTGCTACCGGCCTCGTCAGGTCAGGCTGCGTGAAACCAAAACCATGTGGATCAGTGAATCCGGGCATCGGTTCAGAAAGTCCACCGGTGCCGCAGTCGGCAGTCGCGTCTGGAGTTCACACCGTCTTGATTTAAGCAGCATCCGCGAAATCCTGCCCGATGAATAATCGTCGGGCCGGGTATCACGGATAACAACCATCAAGGAATGACCGTATGCCTTACTATAATGCAGCGGATATGCGGGCAAGAGCCCGTGATGCCTGGCACTCAGAATGGATCAGCACACGTGGGTTGAAAGCGCGTTTCTGGACAGATAAGGCAATATCTGTGTTTCTCGGCAGGCCTCAGAAAGCGGGCCCGATAATGGCCTGGAAGCGGAAGGACGTGCAGAAGGTCGAGAGTACGCCTGAATTTCAGAACTGGCTGGCAAAGCGGCGTGCCTGGCTTGCGGCACATGGCAAATTACCTGGTGAACAAAAGCCCAGTGCGTAGTCGCGCTGTACGGCGATCTGTGATCGCCGCAGTAACGCAATATTGTCAGATTTGCCCTATAGTTAGGGGCGATCGCCGAGGCGCGGTCTTGTAGCAACCGCTCATTTTTAACCAATGGATCATGACATGAGAAAATCTACGTTTGCCGCTCTGCTGTTACTGTGCCTGACGCCGGCGCTGGCGCTCGGTGCCACACCGGCCCCCCACGCCATCATCAAAACCGCCCCTGTTTATCCTGAACAGGCCCTGTTGAAAAGCACCAGTGGCGTCGTCAAGGTAAAATACGATATCGAGCACGACGGCACGGTCAGCCATGTGCGTATTGTGCAGGCGAAGCCTGCCGGGGTCTTTGACGAGGCGGTGCTGACCGCCATGAAAAGCTGGCGCTTTGAACGCGATCAGCCGGTGAAGGATCGCGAATTTACCATTAACTTCACCACCAAACCGACCAACTCGGTCTATGGCAACGGGGTTCCATTTCGCTGATCGCCCGCAAAGCCGGTACGATGGCAAGCGAGAAAGATGAAAAGGACCGGTGCCCAGGGAGGCGAGAATGACCAAAGCGTATTATTGGAAAAGTCAGGTGTGGGGCGTGACGTACTTTTTTATCGCGCTCTATTATATCCATATCTTCCAGCCCAGCGTGAATGTCCCACTCTCTCTGGTCGCCGCCATCCTGAGTCTGTTGCTGTATCCCTGCGCCAAAAAAGCCATTGAAACGGCCGCCCTGCAGTTCACCAGTGAAGCATTCTGGCACCGTGGGTTGTTCGCCGATACCATCGGCAAAAATGGGGTGCTGATCCTGTATTATGCCTTCTGTTTTGTCATGGCCCTGCCGCTGGGCACCCTGTATCTGCTTGCCCTGTTCCTCCGAAATAAAAAGGCCGCGTAAGCGGCCTTACTTTACGTTAAATACCGGCGGCTTTGTTGACCTTCTCCACAAGCTTTTCATTAACCATCACGCTGACCAAGGTCATGATGATGGCAAAGCCAAAAATGCCCAGCGGCGTACCCAGTATCACGCTGTAGGCAAACGCCGTCAGCGCCGTGGCGGCCATGCCCGCCCCGATGGTCTCCATCTTCACGAAAAGTGGTCTGAAGTTCTGCGTCCGGATCGCTTTAGGCAACTCGACAACGAAGACATCGTAGGCATCGATGACCTTGCCCGTGTAGTTGAACGCCTTGCTGAACTTGGCAAGGTTCTGGGCGATATGCTCTCGGCGCACCGACTCCAGCGCTTTGGCCACCGCTTCGCGATCGGCGACGCTGAATTTCTTGTTCAGCACGTCCTTGTACTTCTCAAACGCCTTCAGCGCCTCTTCCGCATTTTTGAGCGTTTTCCCCTTGGCCGCATCGGCCAGCTCTTTGGCCACCTTGGCGGACTGCTCGCCAAATTTCTCCGTCAGTTCCTTGTAAAAGTCCGCCGTCGTCTTGATGGCGTCTTTCATCGCCTCCTCTTCTTTCTTCCTGGCTTCTTCAGCCTCCCGCGCCTGCCGCTCTGCTCGCAGGGCATTCAGCCGCTTTTCTGCCTCCAATTTTTCTCGCTGAGCCTGTTCAATACGTTGCTGTGCCAGGTTTGCTTCATTTCGCGCCGATACAATAGCAGCCTTGTGTGCATTGACTTTATTACCGGCATCCTCTGCATCGCCCCGAAGTATCGCTTGAGATGTCTTACCTCCTTTTTTCGATAACGCAATCAGCCTGTCCCATTCAGCCTCTAGCGCTGGAAGTTGCTTCTCAAGTTCAGTGGCGCGGCTCTCTGCAACTGACTTCTCTGTACTTGCCGTGTTAATTTGCTGCTGTACTTCATTAAGTTTACGCTGCTGCAATTGCTCATTATTCTGAGCATCCCATTCAGCCTGCTTGCGTTTCGCCTCTTCCTCGGCGCGTCGCTTGGCTTCCGCCTCTGCCGCTTTGCGTTTGGCTTCTTCTTCCGCCTTACGTTTTGCCTCTTCGGCCGCCTTACGTCGGGCTTCTTCGTCCGCCTTACGCTTGGCGGCGTCTTGCTGTTCTTTTTGCCACTGCTGATAGGCATTGGTCAGGCCAGGCACGGCCTCATTGGATTTCCGATACCCGGTGCGATCACTTCCTTTGCCGCCGCCGTTGATCTCGTATTTTTGCGTGATCTCGGTCATGACCTTGTTGTTGTCAAGCCAGAAGCCCGGGGGGATTTGGCCGCGACGGACCGCCGTAAAGATAGCCAGCGGAAGGGTATAGTCTGCCGCCGGGTTTTTGCCGGCATAGCGCCCATCCGAAATGCTGGCGTTATTGCCAAAATTCTGGCCGGCCGGCGGTTTGGCAGCATTGATGATGGAATTCAGTACGCGGGTTGCACTGCCCACACCATCATTCACTAACGATGAATTCTCATAGTTCATGACGACCCCGTTCATCGTTGCGTGGCCCTCGGCATTGATAATGACCTTGCCAAAGCGGGAGGTATGCACATCACCGGGCTTCATGATCACCATATTGATAGTGCCGGTATTGCCACCGCCGCTGTCGCCCCCGTTGCCTGTAGGGCCAGTAGGACCAGGTCGGCTGGGAGGATCGCCGGTCACCGTCATGCTGTCGCCATCATCCGGTGAATGATAAGTAAATTTGGTATTTGCATTAAAAAGCATGGGCTATCTCCGTTGATTAATACTGTACGAATGCACAGTTAAATCGACTGTATAGACCGTGTCTGTCGGGGACAACCCCATGGAGGTCACTCTCGTTTGTGTGCAGGCTGGTACAACATTCATTAAAGAGAATGCATGACCGAATACCCCCGAATCGGTCCCAGCGAGATCCGAGACTGCCGGAAATCGGATCTGCGCGGCGGAAAATCCGCAGATGATATGATAATTAAACAACATACATAAAATCACATCTGATATGATGTTTATCATTAATCACAAAATCATATCTAATATGATGTTTACTCATTCAGTTTAAAATCATTCGTGATATGATTTTTTACTTACCGGACATTATCAGATTGAGCGTGCAGGATGGATCAGGAACAGAACTTTTCTCTCAGCTACGAACAACTGCTGAAGATCACCGAAGACGAAATTAAAAAATGTGAACTCGACGGCAGCAGTGAGTGGAATGCTCATCAATGGATGAAAGCCGACGGCATTGTGCAAATGTGGCACATCCTTGCACTCCAGGGGTTGCCGAAAGACGCCGGATTTGACCGCGTGAAGGCTGACCTCGCGCAGCTGAAATCGCTCATCCGTCAGCGTCGGGGCAGAGCATGACAGCGGTAACCGCCCGCCGTCCGTCGCCGCTGCAGCGGCGGGTGCTGATTGTGCTGGCCGCTCTCAATGCGAAACGTCCGGGGCCGGTGGCGACGAAAGATATTGAGCGGCTGCTGGCGCAGGGCGGTGAGGCCCCGGTGTACGGCAACAACCTGCGCGGCTCCTGTCGCCGGATGGAAGCCGCCGGCTGGTTGCGCACCCTGCGTAACCGGCAGACGCTGCAGCTGGCGGTGGAGCTGACGGACGCGGGCAGGGCGGTGGCCACACCCCTGCTGGCCGGCGAACAGGAACGCATGCTGACCGAACAGCGCGCAACAGAAGTAATGATCCTTCCCCTGGTCCCGGTGAGGCCGTCGGAAGATGCTGGCACCTTCGCAGACGACCGGCTAGTGCAACTAGATAACATCTGGCACATGGCGTGCCGGGGCGATTACGTGGTCCGCCTCGACGGCACCACCTGTCTGCAGCTGTGGAACTCGACCGGACAGGCGACTCGTCTGGAGGGCGATCCCCTGAAGGTGGCGCAGTGGCTACAGGCCTGCCACGATTCGGGCATAGATATCCGTCTACAGATCAATGAAAGCACCACGCCGGAAGAGGGTATGACTGCCGCCCCCTCGCCAACTGACCAGACCGACACCTGGTACCGGCAACTGGACACTGCGTTGCAGGAGCTGGGGATCACCGGCCTGACTGACGAGGAGTGGCGGGCTGTCGTGACACCCGGGGAGGCGCTCCGATCGCTGCCGGCACAGGAGCGGCTGCTGCATATTCTGCGGGAAAGTATGGAGGCGTTTCCGCTCACGGCTGCCTCGTATGAGGAAGATACCGGCGCTGCACTGGGTACCCTGCTGGCCCGTACAGGGTTCACGGTCACCCAGGCACAAGAGCTACGGGAGCACCGCATTCGATGGCCACTGATGAGCGAGGAAGCATTCGCTCTAAAAAAATGATTAAATAAGGAATGTTGGCATGGTGAAATTTTCTTTGCTGGAAAATGCACTGGACTCAGTCGAAACCGGGCTGGAGCACTTTTATAACGCTGCTCGCGAGAATAGAAATCGCGATCACAAGCGCTGCCTGTTAGATCTGTTTCAGGGGGCCGAACTGCTGCTGAAGGCGACGCTGACTCGCCTTGATGACACCCTGATATTTGAGCAATGGTCGATTAAAAAGGTGTGTGGTGATCGGCAACCTACAGAACAGGATCTATATCGTTGCAAAAGTGTGGCGATTGCCGGGCTCATCGAGCTTCTCGAAAAGCATTATCCTGATTCATTCGAGAAAAACAGTTTGAGTTTGCTGAATACACTGGCGCTGGAGCGCAACAAGATCCAGCACTTCGCCATTGAAATATCATCAGAAACCCTGGCCATGATGTTGCGTGAACTTTACCGGACGGTGTACAAACCCGCATTTGCCATTCTGCAGTCGGATGACACCGAGCTGGCGACGTATGATTCAGACATAAAAGAAAAAATAGTAAAGTTTGAGCGGCAGTTCCTGGATATCGATGTCGAGGACGAATACCACCTGGCCATGTGTCCAGTCTGCGAAAGTTGGTCTCATTTTATTCTGTATCGTGGTGAAAGTTTTCCGGTAGAAACATACTGCACCTGCTGCGAATTCAGGTTGGAAAACCTTCGTCCCGAGGACCATCACTTTTGCCCTGAGTGCGACTGGCCAGCAGTCATCTACGTGCCCAAGCATCAGGCAGGGGCCTGCCTTGCTTATACTTGTTACTACAGTAAGGAGGGGGGATTTGTACCGATGGAACCATGTGATTGCGGCGGGTACAAAATGGAAGGACATTGCAGAGAGTGCAATCCTGAATAATAAGGGTAGAAAGCGATAGAGACTGCTCTAGACCAAAACCACAAACCACCCTAAGCCATTGATTAATTTAACATAATCAGTATTATGTGAACTTTTTTAACATTTTCAATGAGTTATATAATTAACTCCTGGTTCGAAATCCCACCATACCGCTGAAGCTATACTTGGGTCATGTTGACACAAAAGGATCAGCTGCCTATGTGTGGCCGCTTTGCCCAGTTCCATAGCCGAGACGAATTTCTCGCAGCCCTGGCGTCTGATACACCAGTTAGCACCACCGGCGACTGGCGCGCCCGGTATAACGTCGCCCCCGGCACGCCGGTACCGCTGTTCCATCATCATCATGATCAGTTGCAGCTGGCGCCGGTTGACTGGGGATATGCACCTGCCTGGTGGCGCGCCCAGGGAAAACCGGCCCTCATCAACGCCCGCGTCGAAACCGCTGCAAGCAGCCGAATGTTCGCTCCACTCTGGAAACATGGCCGTGCGCTGGTACCGGCATCGGGTTGGTACGAATGGAAAAAATCCCCGGACAATCCGCGACTGAAACAGCCGTATTTCATCTATCCCACCGATCGCAGCCCGCTGTTCTTCGCCGCGTTGTGCGCCACTGATCCGGAAGTGGCTGACAGCTTCGTCATTATCACGGCCGCCAATCATGACGGTTTGTCGGATATTCATGATCGGCGCCCACTTGCGCTGCCAGCAGCAGCCGCCCGCGACTGGCTCGATAGCCGGTTGATTCCGCCACCGGGTGACATGTTGGCCGACATCTACAGTCTGCAGGCGGAGAGTTTTGCCTGGCAGCCAGTATCTTCAGACGTCGGTACCGTTCGCAACGACAGTGCATCACTCATCGTGGCCATCGATACACCCAAAGTCTGACCCGGCGTTATCCACAGTTTTAGTGGATAACATGTGCGCAAGCCCCCCGAAAAATCATCGTCAAGGGGTATAAAAAACACTCAGAAAATTATTAGATTACGCCGCAACTGGCAGGGTGGCTTAGTTTCAGGCTTGCGTCTGCGTGCGTTTCGTTTATGATTTACTGTATATATATACAGATAAATTATACCTATTATGAACACGTCGAAATTGTATTTATTTTCACCAGTCCAGCCCGTGAAGCTCCCTCTATTTGGAACACAATGCCCTGCGGGGTTCCCCAGCCCTGCCGATGACTATGTTGAGCAATCAATTGATTTAAATGATTTTATAAAACATCCGGCGGCGACATACTTCATCCGGGCTACTGGCGAATCGATGACCGACGGCGGGATCTTGTCGGGTGATTTGCTGATCGTCGATCGGGCGGAAAAACCCGTGCATGGCAGCATCGTCATCGCCGCCGTTGACGGCGAATTTACCGTAAAGCGGCTGCTGCTCACCCCGCGGGTCTGCCTGGCGCCAATGAACCCGGCATACAGCCCCATTTACCCCGAAACCCTGGAAATTTTCGGTGTGGTGATCCACGCCCTCCACTCATTTGGGAGGTGATCATGTTTATGCTGGCTGACGTCAACTCAATGTATTGCGCCTGTGAGCAGGTTTTCCGGCCAGATCTTAAAGGTAAACCATTGATTGTATTATCAAATAACGATGGAACCCTGGTAGCGATCAACAGAGAGGCGAAAAAACTGGGTCTGAAACGCGGCATGCCATTTTTCCTGGCAAAGGACACCATCAGAACACATCAGGTTACTGTGTTCTCGAGCAATTATGCCTTGTACGGTGATATGTCGGCACGCTGCATGACCGTTCTGGAATCCCTCGCGCCGGCGCTGACCATCTACAGTATCGATGAAGCATTTTTGCACGTCGCCGGCATCGATGCCGTTGAGTCATTCGAAGACTATGGCCGGCGCGTTCGCGATACCGTTTTGCAGCAGACGGGACTCACCTGCGGGATCGGTGTCGCCCAGACGATGACGCTTGCTAAACTCGCGAATCACGCTGCGAAAACCTGGCCGGCCACCGGCGGTGTGGTCGACCTGACGAACCGCGACCGACAACGAAAGTTGATGGCGTTGCTGCCGGTCAACGAAGTTTGGGGATGCGGGCGCCAGTTGACGAAAAAGTTGGCCACGATGGGGATCACAACAACGCTGCAGCTCGCGGACAGCAATCAGGCGTTGATTCGCCGGACGTTTGGTGTCGTACTCGAGCGCACAGTACGCGAACTGAACGGAGTTCCGTGCATCTCGATCGAGGCGCTGCCGGCAAAGCAGCAGATCATCGTCAGCCGGTCGTTTGGCCAGCGCGTCACGCAGCTGCAGGACTTGCACCAGGCGGTGTGCCAATACGCAGAGCGCGCGGCAGAGAAACTCCGTCGAGAACGGCAGTATTGCCGGCATATTTCGGTATTTGTGCGAACCAGCCCATTTGCTCCCCACGAGCCGTATTACGCTAACAGCTACAGCGTGCAGCTCATGTTGGCCACGCAAGACACCCGCGACATAGTAGCGGCAGCAGTGAAAGCTCTCAAAGCCATTTGGCGCGACGGGTTTCGGTATCAGAAGGCGGGGATCATGCTGAACGATTTCTGTGACAAACCTGGCCAGATCGATCTCTTCGACGAACATCCACCGCGCGCTGGCAGCGAACAATTGATGAAAGCCGTCGATGGCATAAACCACTCCGGGTTAGGAAAAATTTGGTTTGCCGGCCAAGGGATCAATAAATCCTGGGCAATGCGCCGCGAACTGCTGTCCCCTAGCTACACGACACGACTCAGCGACATTCCCGTCGCCAGGTTGATGTAAATGTGGTAGTGCCCATAAACAACTTGGTTCCCCTCGCTGAAATTGGGCGTGGAACCAGGCGGTAAACTGATAGGGGGCAGTTTGGATATAGAGAATTATTGTACGGTAAGTATATTTTTTGAACAGGATTACCTATAGCAATAGGGTGTACTCCTGCGCTATAGACTGCTTGGCTAGCATTTTTAGCCAATGAGATAACCTAAATGCGATACAGAATGCCCGATAATTTAAATGCGATAATCGCTAATACAAGATCAATAAATTACTCACCAACGTTGGTAAAATAATGCTCTAAACGTACAAAAATTTCCGGTTTTCAAACCGCCCCCCACGGTACTAATAATAGACAATTAAGGGCATTTAATGCAGCGTTTAACTTTTTATATCGCAGCGATGGCGGTAACACTAGCGGGATGTGGGGTCGGTTCCGGCTGAGGGCGAAATGACACCCTAAGCTTTCGGTTCCTTGGGCCAAAGATATTCGCCAGTCAGTAGAATGTGCGCCCAGCCCAATGGGGATATGTGGGGAAGACATTCAGGGGGAACATCCAACCCTTCGTTCCGCCGCTCCGTGACGGCATGACCAAGATGGACGGTATTCCAGTAAATGATCACCGCAGTCAATAAATTGAGCCCAGCGATTCGGTAGTGCTGCCCCTCTGTCGTGCGATCGCGAATTTCCCCCTGCCTCCCGATACGGAGCGCATTTTTGAGCGCATGGTGGGCCTCTCCCTTGTTAAGACCGATCTGAGCACGCCGCTGCATGTCCGTATCCAGGATCCACTCAATAATGAAAAGGGTCCGTTCAATACGACCAACTTCACGAAGCGCAACTGCAAGGTTGTTTTGTCGTGGGTAAGAAGCGAGCTTGCGCAGGAGTTGGCTGGGCCTGATTTTGCCAGCGGTCATCGTCGCGGCACAACGGAAAATATCAGGCCAGTTCGCAACGATAAGATCCTCCCGGGCTTTTCCACCTACCAACTTGCGTAACTCCCTGGGGGTCGTATCGGGATTAAATACGTACAACCGCTTCAATGGCAGATCCCTGATTCGCAGAACGAGATTGTAGCCGAGCAGGCTACTGGCTCCGAACAAATGGTCGGTGAATCCTGCTGTATCGGCATACTGTTCGCGAACATGGCGACCGACCTCGTTCATCAGTAGTCCATCGAGAATATACGGTGCCTCGCTCACGGTCGCCGGGATCGACTGACAAGCGAATGGCGCGAACTGGTCGCTTACGTGAGTATACGCTTTGAGGCCGGGAACAGAACCATATTTGGCATTGACCATGTTCATGGCTTCGCCATGCCGCGCTGTCGGGAAAAACTGACCATCGCTCGATGCTGACGTGCCCATCCCCCAGACGCGTGACATCGGCAGTTTACCCTGCGCGGCCACCACAATTGCCAATGCCTGGTTCATGGCTTCGCTTTCAACATGCCAGCGGGCAAGGCGTGAGAGCTGCCAGTAATCATGCGTGTTTGTAGCTTCCGCCATCTTACGCAGGCCCAGATTGAGCCCTTCAGCGAGCAGGACGTTGAGCAGACCGATCCGGTCGCGACATGGAGCCCCGGTTCTCAGATGGGTAAACGCATCTGTGAAACCAAGGGCTGCATCAACTTCAAGCAGCATGTCGGTAATCCGAACGGACGGCATTCGGCGATACAGATCCAGTATGAGTGCCTCGGCACCATCCGGCACGTCTGCTGTCAACCTGTCGATCCGCAACGTTCCATCTTCTATGCTACCGTGCGGAATAGTGCCGTTACGGGCAGCCCGGGCCAGCCGCTTAAGAGCGATCGTGAGTCGCGCCTTTCTGTCTGCCAGCCAATCCTGTGGGTTGGAAGGCACGGCCAGTTTTGCATTTTCCTGCGCCGCGATCATCGGCACCAGTACCTGCTTGAGGTCACCATAGCGGCGCGAATGAGCGAGCCAGACATCTCCGGAACGAAAAGCATCCCGGAGGTGAAAGAGTACCGCCACTTCCCAAAGACGGGTATCTCCTTTTTCCTGAGCTCGTAAATGACGGTTCCATTTGGAGCTGGGCCGCAGGAAACGCCTTTCTGGCGATGCAACACCTTTCATCTCTCCGATCGACAAAGCTGCTGCTACCAATGGTCCGGCGACCGGCGCGGCTTCGAGCTTCAGACAGCGCAACATGCGGGGCGCATAACGACGAAAGCGATGGTATCCCTGCCCGACATATGCAAGAGGCTCATCGGCTAGCGTGTTGCTGAGTTGAGTCCCTGTCGCTACCAGTTGAGCGAGCCGGTCCCATGCAACCGAACTGGCGACAGCCATCTCCAGCGGGGTTCCGTCACTGCGGGCCTCAAGCAACGAAGCTCCCAGCGCGGTGAAGGTACGGATCGTATCCGTGAGTGTGGCTTTAGAGCCGGAAATTGTTTCGTCATGCTGGCGCTTCGCTTCCCGCCAGGTTTTTCCTACGATCCTGTCATGGGTTTCGACTATGGCATCAGCAATCGCCGCTTCCCACTCCACAACACAGACGGCAAGGATCGCCCAGCGGCGGTCCGAAGTGATGTCACGCAAACCGTCGGTGAAGTAGCGTTCACCCTGCCGACGCAGCCGGGCAATGCGATGGGCAGGTATGCTGGCCAAAGCACTATGATTGATATTCAGGGTACGCAGAAATTCGAGCCTGTCGAGCAAACGGTTAGCAGCAGCCGAGTTGTTACCAACCTCGAAGTTGCGAAGCCAGATGAAACGACTGATATTGCCGGCGAGCATTTCACTCAGAAGTTTGTCCAGGTGATCGCGAACATCCGCTGTTAAATTTTCCGCAATCCGCGTTTCAATCCGCCGCTCAGCGGCGACCAGAGCATCCGCGCACAAGCGCTCGATTGTCGATACTGCGGGCAGAATGGTGGAAGTTTCCCGACACCGCACAATAAAACGATGAGCAAGATCCTCGTTTGATCTGGCATCTTCGGCCTGGCCGAAAGTCCACTCCCGCAGATCACGGGCACCACGGCCCGTGAAGGTCTTGTAGCCGTAAATTTCGCGCAGCGTGTCCATGTGCTGCTGACGGGTTTGGCGCCGTGTGGCATAAGTGAGAAGCGCATCAGCCGGAACTCCAAGCTGAGCACCGACGAAGGAAAGGACTTCACGCGGGATCATCTCACCAGGAGCCAGTGCACGGCCCGGATATCGTAAGGCACAAAGTTGCAGGGCAAAGCCAATCCTGTTTTCCGGTCTGCGGCGCTGCCTAATGTTTTCCAGGTCATCATCGCCCAGCGTGTAGAACTTCAGTAGCGACAGTTCGTCCGTGGGCAGATCGAACAGCGCTGCTCGCTGCCGTTCGGTGAAAATATGGCGTCGTGACATACAAATTCGTCCCTTTTGAAGTATAGTCTGTTTTGGACAACAGCCAGCCCATATAAATCAGGGCGTTCCGATACAAAAATCCAGGAGGGTTCAATTGGGACATCGTGCCGCCATTTACTGCCGGGTTTCAACAGCGGATCAGTCTTGTGAACGCCAGGAATTTGATCTGCGAGCCTTCGCCGGCCGTGCCGGCTACGACGTGGTGGGAATATTTAAGGAAACAGGTTCAGGAACTAAACTCGACCGGGCCGAGCGAAAGAAAGTCCTGGCGCTTGCCCAGTCCAGACAAATTGATGCAATCCTGGTCACTGAGCTTTCCCGGTGGGGGCGCTCGACGCTCGATCTGCTCAATACGCTACGTGAACTGGAGAACTGGAAGGTTTCCGTGATAGCCATGAATGGAATGGCGTTCGATCTTTCGTCGCCGTATGGACGAATGCTGGCGACGTTTCTTTCCGGCATTGCGGAGTTTGAGCGGGATCTCATCAGCGAGCGGGTCAAGTCAGGCCTTGCTGTTGCGAAGGCACGTGGTAAGAGGCTTGGTCGTCAGGCCGGAGTGCGACCAAAATCAGACCGACTTTTGCCTAAGGTGGTTGCGATGAGGGCCGAGGGACGCAGCTATCGCTGGATCGCACGCGAGCTCGGTATCAGCAAGAATACCGTCGCTGACATCGTGCAACGACACAGAGCTAACGCTTAGGGTGTCATTTCGCCCTCAGCCGGAACCGACCCCTATAGCGATGAGGCCGATTTGAAAGAGCAGATTGACGAACTTTTTGACGAGATATACCGCACCGCTGAGATACGTAACTGCGTGGTCGATGATATGACGCTAACCAATGATGCGACGAATCAGGGCTGGAATGAATACGATGGAGGTTGGCAATAATTTCCTGAGAGAAGCTTAAACCAAAATTCCCGCCAGTTCTAACATTCAAAAAAACACTCATATACTCATTCACACACAACAAACACATTTACTCATTTGTGTTTTTGTGTATAATTAAACTCAAATGAGTAAACACACAAATGAGGTTTAAACATGAAAATTATCGCGTTCCTCAACCCCAAAGGGGGGTCTGGTAAAACGACTGCGGCGATCAACGTCAGTAGCTGCCTTGCCAGTTCGGGTAAGAAAATTGCAGTTGTAGATACAGACCCACAGATGAGCCTGACTAACTGGAATAAAGCAGAGAAAGCAGCATTCGATGTTTACACCGCAGCATCAGAGAAAGACGTTTACCAGGTAAGAAAGGATCTGGCTGAATATGACTTTGTGATTATTGATGGTGCCGGTTCTCTGTCAGTTATTACTTCCGCAGCGGTGATGGTCAGCGATCTGATTATCATCCCGGTAACGCCCAGCCCTCTGGATTTTTCCGCTGCCGGTTCTGTTGTCACTGTACTGGAAGCCCAGGCTTATAATCGTCCAGTAGAAGCTCGATTCCTCATCACACGGAAAATCGAACAAGCCACCATGCTTAACGTCCTGAAAGATAGCATTGCTCAGACGGGTATTAAATCGTTTAAAACTGCGATCACACAACGCCAAAGTTACGTTAAATCCGTCATGGAGGGTGAGAGCGTTTTCGATACCAACGATGGAGCAGCCAAGGGCGAGATAGCCATTCTGACGCGAGAAATACTTGAATCATTTGAGTAAAAACTCATATACTCATTTTGGCATATTAAGAGGTTATGTATGGCACTGACTAAACAACAAACATCAAAAACAATGAGTTTCGGTGAGCATCGGGATCTTGAAAAAGTCGTCAATAGCACACCCACGGGAAAGCAAAAGAGAGTCAACGTTAACTTTGATGAAGAAATACATATCCGCTTCAAAGCTGCGTGTGCAAAAAAAGGCACATCTATTACTGATGTGATAAAGGACTTGGTCGATAATTGGCTGAAAGAAAATGACAGCTAAAAACTCAAATGAGTAAAAACACATTAATTCAAAAACACACCTATCCTTACCGAGAACACTGATCTGGTGCATAAATTTTTTATGTGCCAGATCGGTGTTGGCCAAGCAAAGCGCGGCAGCGTGTTTAGATTTACAGTAAATAAATGGCATTTATGGTTCATGGGGATTATTGGACTGAATTAATTACTCCCTGTTCGAACCTAAAACCACATTAAGATACACACCGATAGAAACAGAAAAGATAAAAATAACCCATTGATTATTAGAATAAAACTCTGCTGAAATAATATAAGCCACCATGTTTGTGATAAACGCGATAAACAGGATTATCAATACTCTACCGATTTTTGACTCTTTTTTATTCGCTAATTTTTTAGCGTAATCAGTAGTTTCACGTATCTGAGCAAGCAACTCCTTATCTGATTTCATAACTATCTCCTAGTTAAGTGATGTTCAAAAGAACATCATATTTACCCGATTAGAGCCTTAGCCTTTGCTCTGATCTCAGCAAGTTCTTCAGGCGATACTGCGCCTTTCTTTGTTACTTTTCGCGCTCTCCAGTCAACACAGGTAACTTGATCGGCAAGAGCAACACTTTCGCGGCTACCCGATAGTTCAACCTCAAATGGATAGCCTTTAGCTTTAGTGGTACACGGAACGCAAAGCAGCAACCCTACGGGATTATTGTAAGAAAAAGGACTAAGGACGACCGCAGGGCGATGGCCTCCCTGTTCGTGACCTTCTACGGGGTCAAAATCCAGCCAGATTAGATCAGCAGAATTTGGTACGTAACGTGAAACCATTTAGATCAATTCCTTTCCAACTGGCGAACCAAAATCTATTTTTCCGTGAACGTTATCTGGTGTGATACCTGATAACAGTACATCCAGTGAATACTCTTTAGATTTCAATGGTACTAAAACAATTTGGCCAGCTTCATCAATTTTCAAATCGAGTTTATCTTCGACATTAAGTGCTGCTGCTTGCATTACGCTGGCTGGTATTCTGATCGATGGGCTATTGCCCCATTTTTTTAGCGTTACTGTTGTCATTAACATTTCCTCCCTCATATTTGTAGATACATTGTAGAGGATAAACAATGTATCTACAAGCATCCCCCTTCCTGCTAGACCGGGTTTTTAGCTAACTTTCAGTAGTGATGTAGGTAAGGGCGAAAAGTGCCTTTTCGCTGTAGTCGGCGGTTCCGAGGTAGAACCCCAAGAAGATACTGCAAAAGCTAATCTTACTGAAAGTTCGCAAATAGCGAACTTTGTTGACATATAGCGAACTTGTGTTGTATATTAACCCTGCCGTTACTTAAGAGAGATTTCGCCAGTTTTACATGAGTAGATTTACGAATTTACTCGCGGAGGATTTTATCCTCTACATAGTTACCCCCACCTGATGACGTTGGCTCCGTAGCTAATCTTATCGCTGTGTAACGTAGTGTTGCGCATGTAAGGGTCGAGGGTATTCTGATTGTGGTGGCGACACCACAATCAGATTGAAAAGGGTTTGCTGCCAAAAACTCTCATTCTTGATAGGGCGAACTAACAACAATAATGTTGTTAGGTATCAAGAGAGGTTTAAATGCGTATATTTAATAGTAATGGTTTTTGGCAGGCACTTAAGAAAAAGCAAGCTTTCAAAATTACACGTATCATTTGGAATTTGATGTTACGTTTAATTAAGTTAGGAATTTTAATTTATAAAATTCTTGAGATTTTTGATAAGCATAGTGATTCTTAAGTGTGCCCTACTTTCAAAAGATGAGGTGTGAAATGATCTATCGAGCGCTTAAGACAATAAGACTTTACCATAATATAAAACAATCTGAACTCGCAGAAATTTTTGGCATGTCAAAATCCTATCTTTCCGAAATTGAATCTGGAAAGAAAACTGTAAATTTTGATATTCTTGAAAGCTATTCGAAGCAGTTCGAAATACCCGTTTCTTCTCTTATTTTCTTTTCCGAAGAATTGAATTCTCCTTCTAAGAAGAAGGTAGCAGAGAAGTTCAGATTAGTATTCGCCGATAAAATATTAAAAATAATGGAATGGAGTGTTGAACGAAATGAGGAGAAAGAAACCGAAAATTAATACAAAAAACAAATCCTATAGCCTTCAAGATTGTGCGTTATATAAATGCATAACAAAAAAAAGGCTGGTAAAAATATTAAAATCAGATTTGGGTAAATTAAAAAACCTTAGCAGGGATATTGATAATTACACCACATTCTATGAAAAAACTGACATACAAAAAAAACGCCTCATAGAAAGGCCAAATGAAGAATTAGATGTCATTCATACTAGGATAGCTAGTCTTCTATGTCGAGTTACTCAGCCAGACTTTATGCATTCTGGACTAAAATTACACTCCCATGTATCCAATGCCAAAAAACATATTGGAGTACACCCTCTTTTAACAACTGATTTAAAATCGTTTTTTCCATCAACAAGTAAAGCTATTGTATTTGACTTCTTTTTTAAGAAATTATTATGTTCTCCTGACGTATCTGAATTACTAAGTAATTTATGCACTTATAATAATCACATACCCACAGGTAGCCGAATTAGTATGCCATTAGCATATTGGGCTAATAGTAAGATGTTTTTAGAACTAAATGCATTATCCAAAGCACTTGGTATATGCATGACTGTGTATGTTGATGATATTACTTTTTCTGGTAGATCTGTAAATAAATTATTCAAAAGCAAAGTCAATAAAATTATAGAATCTCACTCTCACATAATGCACCCTGTAAAAACAATTCTATATAAACCGTATCAAAATAAGTTGGTAACAGGGGTTATTGTTTCAGGTGATAATTTAAGGGTCAGAAATAAACAGTTAAAGGATATACATGTTCAAATGAAAGAATGGGAAAATTCAAACCTTATTATTAGCAGGAACATTGTTAAAGAACGTCTACTAGGAAGGTTAAATTCGGCTTCAACTATAGATATTAGATTTAAAGACAAGGCTCGGACATTAAAAAAAACCACATAATATATTAAATACTAACGTATAAATTTTATTGCAGCATTTCTAAAAAGAAGAAGGCAGGAGTTTTACAATAAATGACGTTTATGGTTCATCTGTTGGTGCAAAATACGCGCAATCAGAATATCCGTATCACGAACCGTATAAAAAATGGCATGTCGCTGAAATTCAATGCGCATCACGCTAGGAACAGCATCGTAGTCCCGCCCCATATCTGGCATTCCGGCCAGTGTCTCGAAAAATGCCTCAAGTGCGTCGGTATAATGGTCTGCCTGAGCTTCACCAAATTTCAAGAGCGTATAATCATAAATCCCAGCGAAATCTTCTGCCGCCCATTCGGTGAGTTTATACACGATGTCTCAGTTTTCTTTGTGCTGCAATATCCCGCAGTGATAGCGAGCTTTCACCGCTTTCCAGCCCAGCAATAACAGCCTGGCGAATAACTTCATCGTTTGTTTCCTGTTGCTCCAGCAATCGCAGCGCAGAGCGCATAACTTCACTTGCAGAGCCGTAACGGCCACTGTCTATTAATCGACTGATAAACGAATCGAGTTGTTCGCCAATTGTAACGCTTGTTGTTCTGGCCATAACGCCCCCTGTGTTAACTATCAACACAATGATAGGAATACTTGCTCCTGGTGTCAACGAATACACCCAAACGGATTTTGCCTCCTTCCTGCTAGACAGGTTTTTTAGCTTACTTTCAGCGGTGAAGTAGGTAAGGGCGAAAAGCGTCTTTTCGCTGTAGTGGTTACAGTTAACTCCCTGCCTCCGGGCAAAGACCGGAGGTGCTACTTAAAGTTGTCGGGGAGCATAGCGACCATGCCGAACCGGCGCGGCCGTCTGGCCGCTGCAAGGGCGGTCATTATCGGTTTTCCCCGTTATCCACAGAACTTATCCAGCGAATAAGTAGATCTTTAATGAAGTTAAGTAGGTCGAAGACCTGATTGTTTTGCAGCTAACTATTAGTTGATTGCAGATAGTCCCATTTACCTATTTGCAGGTAAGTGTGCATAAAAGATATAACACCGGTGTTGATTGGGGGTTTGACCAAATATCGGTGAAGTTATCGTGATAATGGTGACTAAAAAACGAGCTGTTTTAGCAGATGGACAACGAACATCCTCCGCAGGGAATCGGATTAGTAAAAAGAGGGCGGGTTAGTGAGGCGGGGCTGTGCCTGGCTGCTCCATATTTACCAGTTCAAGCTGGTAAAGCTGAGTCCAGACCATTTTTTCAAACTGCTGAGGGGTTAGATGGTGTATATCACCCTTCATATCACGGAAAATACGCTCGGCCACCTGACGCTTTCGCTCATCGAACGGTAATTCGGCCAGCTTACGCCGTTGTTTGCCCTCAATAGCGCGTGTACGGCGGCTGAGTATCGTCTGATGGCGGCAACGTTCATACCAGCGCTTACGGGCTTCTTTTACTGTCATAGCCTCGCCGGGTTGTAGAATGCCGTCCTCAATAGCGCGTAGGCGTTCTTCTTGCTCTGCTCGTAGCTTGTCCATATCCACACCGGTAAGACGCCAGCCTTCTTCTGTAATGATTATATGCTTAGGAAAACGGCACCCGTTCACATAATCCCACTCAGTTTCAGGCGCAAGGACTATGCCAAACCTCGCCAGTTCGTCTATCAGACGCGACACCCTAGATACCGTCACGGCAGTTTCAGGGATGATCTGGCCATCTTCATTCCGTGGACTGAGTTCTTCAGCCAGCTTAGTGATGTTGATAGTGACAATACCGGTAGCAAGATCGGCTTTGTTGACGAAAAGCACAAACAACGCATCGAGCAAACGCCGGCGTACTTCACGGAAAGCTCTTTTTCTGTCCGCGACAGGTCGCAAAAAAGTGAAGATTGGATCGGCAGAAACACGACGACGAATAACCCAGGCACCAGAGGTTTTGTCCTGGCTCATAAGGTTACGTAAGGCTCGACCATGCTGTTTACTGAGAGGTTTATAATGCGCCGGACGCACGTAGAGCGGTAACGGACATTTACAGGCTGTAGAATGTTCGCCACGATGACGCTTGTCTGGGTTTTGTTGGGTAGAATTTGTCTGGTTATTCAC